>DASRJW010000043.1 GCA_035649275.1 Candidatus Krumholzibacteriia bacterium | reverse complement strand
CTCCTGCGAGCAGTGCCACGGTCAGGGCACGACGCACGGCGATGCGGGCTTCATCGCCCACCCGACGCCGGAGAGCTGCATGGTGTGCCACGACAAGAAGAACAGCCCCAAGTTCGATTACGCCAAGTACTGGAAAGAGATCGCCCACTGAGAGTCTGGTGGACGAGGGCACGATCGCGAAGGCTCACCTCGTTGCGGCCGGCTCACGGGAGCCGCCGCGAGGCGCTTCGCGCCGCGCTCAGGCCCTGCGTGGCGGGGCGGTGAGGATTCGCTGCACGCGATAACGGGCGAGGCCGAGAATACGGTTGCACCAGTGCTCGCGCGACAGGAAGGTGAGCACCGGACGGCGGCGCACTCCCATCCGGGTCAACTCGGTCGCCGGCCCCGGATTGCGGGGATCCTGCCGATAGGCGCCCAGGAAAGTGCGATGCGCGGCGGCGTTGTCGCCGCAGAGGCGCTGCACGCGGCCCAGGTTGGTGCGAACCTCTGCGTTGCTCGGTGCGAGGTCGAGAGCCTTGCGGCAGAGCTCCAGAGCCTCGGCGTTCTGGCCGTGCAGTTTCGCTACGCAGAGTCCGAACCACGACAAGGCTTCGGCATGCTCCGGGTCGTGCCACAGCACTTCTTGCAGCAGCTCGAAGGCCTCTGTTTCCTGCCGCTCACGCAGGCCAGAGCGCGCTTCCTCGTAAAGACGTTGCGCTTCTCCCGGCGAACGCACTTCCCGCGCCGGCGCCTCCGCCAAGTTCCAGGCGCTCCCCCGCGTGTGCTCGGGGCGCGACAGGGTGGTAGAACTCCCGATACGTTGGCTGGACATGCTGCACCTCCGGCTCGCTCCGCTCCGCTTCACTCGCGGGCGAGAGACCGCACGCTGACGGATAGGGCAGCCACCGCAACGCCCGTACCATTCCTGCCGCCGTCCCGTCCCGCGCCGCGGCGTGGCCCCGGAAGGCTGGTGCTTCCGCAAGCATGCCGAGGCAGGCAGGGGATCGACCCTTGTGGGTGCCCCACGCGTTGCAGATTGCAGATTGCACGGCGGGAGGGGACTGGCGAAGGGCCCCCCTAGTGCACGGGGTAGGCGCTGCCGCCGATGAACTCGCGCAGCACCGAGGTGGCGGGGACGCAGGCATCGTCGGCGGTTTCGAGCTCGGCGAGGAGCGCCGCGATGCGGCGAGAGCGATGCAGGGCGTCGACGCGGTGGGGATCGTCACGCCACATCTCCACGAAGCGCGGGAAATGATGCTCCAGGTGCTTCTTGAAGATGGGGAGCTCATAGGGCAGGGCGCCGTTGATCACCGCGTCGGCCTTTTCCAGCTGGGGGATGATGTGCTTGAGCTCGCCGCGGCGCACGTGGTGCCAGTGGGAGATGGTCTGGGAGGGATCGTAGCCCCGGTGCGAGGCGTCGCGCATCATGCGCCGCAGCAGTCGCAAGTCCGTCCAACGCACCCAGCGGGCGGCGCCGTCGCGGAGCTGGAGCACGGTCTCGATGTAGAGCCGGAACTTGAGGGACTCGTCGACGCTGGCGGTGAGCGGTGCGTAGAGCCCGTGGAGGGTGTCGAGGAGGAGCACCTCGCCTGGGCCGAGGCGCAGCGCCCGGCGCTCCTCGATCCGCCGGCCGAGCTTGAAGTCGTAGATCGGCATCTGCACCTCGCGGCCCTCCAGGAGCTCCTGCAGATGGCGGTTGACGAGCTGCAGATCCAACGCTTCCGGCGTCTCGAAGTCGTAGTCGCCGCTCGCGTCCCGCGGGTGCAGACGCAGGTCGAAGAAGTAATTGTCCAGGTTCATGGGGACGACACCGAGACCCGCAGCGCGGAGCGACTCGGTCAACTTGGCGGTCGCCGTCGTCTTTCCCGAAGACGAGGGGCCGGCGATGATCACGAGCCGGAGGCGCTGGCGCGACTCGAGCACGAATTCCGCGGTGGAACGCAATTGCTCTTCGTAGGCGGCCTCGGCGGCGGCCACCAACGCCGGGAAAGTGCCGTTCCGCACCTGCCGGTTGAGAGCCGCGACCGTGTGGCAGTCGTGCTCCAGGTTCCACACCAGGGTGCGCCACATCGTCTGCCAGGGGACTTCGCCACCGCGCTGCCGGCGCTCGCGCCGCTCTTGCCGCAGGCGCGAGCGCTCTTGGCGGTAGAGGATGTAGGCCTTGGCGGTGCGGGCGTGGCCATTTTCGATCAGCACCTTCTCCACCAGGTCCTGGATTTCTTCGACGCTCGGCGTGTCGCCGCTTTGTGCCAGGAGAGCGACCACCGCGTCGGAGAGCCGCTCGGAGAGCGCCCGGTCGTGACCGCCCACGGCGGCGGCAGCCTTGTAAATGGCGGTGGTGATCTTCGACGGGTCGAAGCGAACGACCTCGCCCGTGCGCTTGATGATCTGGGTCGGGGGCGGCATGGATCACCTCGAGTGGCCGGGCGCCGATGCTACCACGGCGCCTTCAAGGGAGGCGCGACGGCGGGAATTCAGCGGGGCAGAGGTGCCGGCGCCGCAGCAGGGGCGGCCTCGGCGGGCGTCTCGAAGCCGGCGAAGCGGATATCCTTGTAAGCGTCGCAGCGCGAGCAGAGCGAGATGAGATCGCGCCGGCCGCGGTCGAGGAGAGTGCGCATGGAGCGCATCACCGCGCCGTTCCAGATCTCGAGCACGCTCTCCTTCTTCACGTCGCCGACGATGCCCCGTCCCTGCTCGTCCCAGCAGCAGAGCGGTGCGGTGCCGTCGCTGTAGAAGAACATCTCGTCCAGGATCTTGAGACACGGTTTGAGCACCGGCTGGGTCTGCCCGGTCCAGGGCCAGTTGTAGAGCGGCACGAGGAGCGCCACGTCCACCCGGGGCCGCCAGTAGTCGAGGAAGGCCTGCTGCTCGTGCTTGTTCTCCGGCATGTCGATCATGCGCACCTCGATGGTGCAATCGTAGTTGCCCGCGTCCCGCAGCTCGACGAAGCGGTTCGTGTACTCCACCACCTTGTCGTAGTCCACCCCGGGCCGGGCTGCCTCGTAGGTGGCGCGGGAGAAGCCGTCGATGCTGAAGCGCACGATGTCGATGCCGGCGTCCAGGAGGGCGCGGGAGCGGGTCTCGGTGAGCAGACCGCCGTTGGTGTTGATCTCCACCTTCGCGGTGGGATCAGACTTCATGGCGCCGATGATCTGCGGCAGGCGTTTCTCCGAGAGCGGCTCGTTGATCAGGAACGGCCGGTAGGTGACGCCGAGCCCCCGCGTCTCTTCTACGATCTTCTTCCACACCCAGTCGTCCATGAACATGGGCCCGCGCTCCATGGTTGGATAGGGACAGAAGGGGCAGCGGGCGTTGCAGGCCAGGTTGGTTTCGATCTGGATGAAGCGAGGTGTCTCGCTGTAGTGCAGCTCGCGTACCGTGCCGTCCGGCGCGATCGTGCGGGGGTTGCTCATCCTGGCTCCCGGACCGGAGTGGGACTCGCCTCGAGGGCTTGCAGCAACCGCTGCAGGCAGCGCTCGGAAGCACCGAGATTGGCAGCGACGAAGGCCCGGGCCCGGCCTCCCCGGTGCAGGCGCTCCGCGGTATCGCCTGCCACCCTCTGAAGCTGGCGCTCCAGGTCGACCGAGGACCGTATCACGGCTGCGGCGCCGGTCTCAAGCAGCATTTCCGCCTCCGGGGCATTGTGATGCCCGGGGCCGAAGAAGAGCGGCAGCCCCATGATGGCGGGCTCGATGACGTTGTGCACGCCACGACCGAATGCACCACCCACGTAGGCGGCGTCGGCGTCGGCGTAGAGCTCAGCTAGAACGCCGACACGATCGACGAGGACTACTTCCGCCGGCTCGCTCTCGACGAGAGCGGAGAAACGCGTGCTCTGCAGCCCCAAAGCGGTGAGCTCCTTCTCCAGTGCTTGCAGGTGCGATGGGGTGGGCTCGTGGGGAACGAGGACGAGACGCGCGCTCTGCGCTGCACCTCGTTCCGTCAGCGCTGCCTGGCCTGCCGCGTCTGCGGCACGCCAAGCGCACCAGGCCGCGAGCACCGTGCGCTCGTCCGCCGGCCAGGTCGAGCCGGCGAGGAAGGTGAAGGGGCGGGGCCGGCGCCGCAGGACGTCCGGGATGGGAGCCTTGGCCGCCGCTTCGCGCCGGCGCAGCACCTGATCGAAGCGGGTGTCGCCGTCGACGAAGATGGCGGGGTGCTCGGGTACCAGGGCACGGAAACGCTCGGCATCGGCGGGGCTCACAGCGCTGATGCAGGCGAGCCGGCGGTAGAGTTGGCGATAGAGGGAGCGCGCCGGCCATTGCTGGCGCCGCGAACGTGGCTGCAGCGTCGCATCGACGAGGGTGACGGGGACGCCGCGGCGCGCCGCTTCGACCACCAGATTCGGCCAGAGATCGAACTTGACGAGCACGAGGAGCCGGGGCTGCAGGGCGTCGAGAACCTGGCTCACGTCGTTCCGGTCGTCGAAGGGCAGGTAGTCGTAGTACGCGGCTTCGCCGAGGCGCCGGGCATAGTCGTAGCCCGAGGGCGAGAAGAAGGTGTGGAGCACCGCGAGCTCCGGACGCGCCGCGGCGAGCAGTGCTACCAAGGGCCGAGCCTGCTCGTACTCGCCCACCGAGGTGGAGTGCATCCACACGACGCGGCCGCGGAGCTCCGCCGCCTGCGCCACCAGGCGCGCGACCACGCCCTTTCGACCGCGCCAGCCGACGCGCAGCTTCGCATCGCCGAGCGCGAGAAGCGGCGCCGCCAGGCGAGCCGCGGGAAGGAGCGCGTTGTAGAGGCGGAGCACCGTTGGTTCCTCCAGCTCGATGCGAAGTTACCTGGGCGAGGCGAGGAGTGCGGACGCCACGGCGCTCGCCTCGTCGACCGAGATGTTCTCCATGCATTCGTGCGTGGGGCGGTGGCACGGGCGGCTACCGTTCTTCGAGCACGGGTTGCAGGGCGGCGGTCGATGCAACGCCCGGCTCGCCGGGCGATATGGGGCATAGCCGAAAGCCGGCGCGGTGGGACCGAAGAAGGTGAGCACCGGGCAGCCCACCGCCTCCGCCACGTGCGCCAGGCCGCTGTCGTTTCCCACACACAACCGGCAGCGCTCGAGCACCGCGGCGGTTTCCAGGATATCGAGGCCGCAGGCATCGAGCGTCACCGCCGGCGACACGGCAGCCACTTTGGCGGCGAGCGGGCTCTCTCCCGCCGCACCGAGGAGGACGAAGCGACGCTCCGGCACGGCGGCGAGGCGCGCGACGAGTGCGGCGAAGCGCTCCACGGGCCAGCGTTTGCTCGCCCAGCGCGCCCCTGGCGCCACGGCGATCCAGGAGCGCTCGCCGTTTCCGACGCCGAGAAGGGAGGCAGCGCGAGCGCGGGCGTCGGCGTGGAGCACGAGCCGCGTGTCGTGGAGGCGCGGCGCCAACCCGAGACGCCGCAAGGGCTCGAGCATGCGCTCCCGCAGCGGCCGGACGCCGCCGAAACGAGCGTACAGGTCGCGATGGGCGTGCACGAGCAGCCAGCGCGGCAGCTCCTGCTTCGAAAACCCCGGCCGCAGGCGACTGCGGAGCCGCCAGGTGAGCAGGCGCGAACGCAAGCTCTGGTGCAGATCGAAGACGTGCTCGTAGGGCTCGCGGGCGAGCGAGGCCCCGACCGAGAGGAGCTGCAGCGGACCGGCACGGCGCGAGACCGCGACCACGCGTGCGACGCCTGGGAGTGCCGTTGCCAGGGGGACGAAATCCTCGCGCACGACACAATCGAGCCGCGCCGAGGGGAAGTGCTCGCGGCAGCTCTGCAGGAAGCTGGAAGCGAGCACGATGTCGCCGAGGGAAGACAGGCGCAGCACCAGAATCGCGGCCATGATGGCCTCCGTTCGCCGTGCGCATCGTAGCAGACCGATCGGAGCTTCTCGTCGGGCCGGCCACGCTGTGCACACGGCGTCGTTGAGAGGTGCGCATGCTTGCCCTAGAATGCGGTGCGAGGTGAGGAAGTGGATCTTTTCCGTCTCGTGGTGTTGGCGCTGCTCCTCGGGCTGTCGGCATACTTCTCCGCCGCCGAAACGGCGCTCTTCTCCTTGCGCCTGCCCCAGATCCACACGCTGCGCCAGCAGGACAGCCGCGCTTCGCGTGCCATCCTCGCCCTCCTCGAACACCCGCGGCGCCTCCTTGCCACCGTACTGATCGGCAACACCTTCGCCCATGTCCTCATGGCGGTCACCGCGGCGAGTGCTTTCGTCGCCTGGTTCGGTCCCGAGCGCGGCCCGGCGCTGGCGACGCTCTGCATGGGGCTCGTGATCCTGGTGGCAGGCGAAATCCTGCCGAAGACGCTGGCAGTCGGCGCGCCCCTGGCGCTTGCCCGGCGCTTGGCGGCGTCGCTGCGCCTGACAGCGCTGCTGCTCGGCCCGCTGGCGAAGAGCGCCGTCCGCCTCACTGCCGCCGTGGTCCGGCTCTTGGAGCGCCGCGTACCCCGCCGCGACGAGGCTCTCTCGGAGAACGAGATCAAGATGCTGGTCACCATGGGGTGGGAGCAGGGTGTCGTCGGGGTCAGGGAGAAGGAATTCATCCACAACGTCTTCCAACTCAACGACCGGTTGGTGGAGGACATCGTGACGCCGCGGACGCGGGTGTTCGCCGTGGACGCCGACGCCGCCGTCGAGGACGTGCGCCACGCCATCGCTCATGCGGGCTATTCGCGGGTACCCATCTTCGAGGGGACGCGGGACAACCTGGTGGGCTACGTCGAGGTGTCCGACCTGCTCTGGCCGAACCAGGCTCCGGATACGCGGCGGCTGCGCTCGCTGCGGCGGGAACTGCTGTTCTTTCCCGCCACTCTCCGCGTCGGCGAGCTTCTCCTGGCGTTGCGGCGCACGGGAGAAGAGATCGCGGCGGTGGTGGACGAGCACGGCGCCTTCGACGGCATCGTCTCCCTCGAGGATGCTGCCGAGCAGGTGGTGGGCGAGATCATCGACCTGCACGATCTGGAGCGCTACCGCCTCACCGACCTCCCCGACGGCGACCTTCTGCTCTCGGCGCAGATGGAGATCGACGTCTTCAACGCCCTCCTCGGGGCGGAGCTGGAGGATCCCGATGTCGACACCTTGGGAGGACTGGTGAGCAAGCGGCTCGGGCGCATCCCGCGCCAAGGCGAGTGGGTGGAAATCGCCGGCATGCGCTTGACCGTGGAGCAGGCAGCACCCAACCGGATCCTGCGCCTGCGCCTCGGGCGGCGCGCGGCAACCGGGCCCAGCGTTCCCCGCGCGCCGCACGGCGACGGCAAGGGAGGGCGCTGATGCAACCGATACTCGTCTTCGCCCTCTTGCTCCTGGGCTCGGCGTACTTCTCCTCCACCGAGCTCGCCATCACCATGGCGAGCCGGGTGCGCTTGCGCACCGCCGCTGCCGAGGGCCGCCGTCTGGCGCGCCTGGCCGAGCGCCAGCTGCGCCGGCGGGACCACGGCATCGCCCTCTGTCTCGTCGGCAACAACCTGGTGAACGTCGGCATCGCCGTCTATGGGCGCGAGACGCTGCTCCACCTCGTGCCGCTGCGCGAGGCCGCGGCGGACGTCCTCGCCACGCTTCTCGTCGTGCCCTTGCTGCTCGTCTTCGGCGAGGTGCTGCCGAAAGCCGTGGCGCAGAGCTATCCGAACCGCGTGCTGCGCTTCAACGTCCTGCTGCTGCTCGTGTTGCGGATCGTGCTCGCGCCGCTCCTCCTGCTCGCCATCGGTCTGGCGCTTTCGGTACGGCGGCTGCTCGGTTCACGGGGCTCGGTGCTCGAGTTCGCCTCCCGGGAGGACCTCAAGCAGTTCGTGGCCCGCAGCGAGTCGGGCGGCCACTTGGACCCGGAGGAGCGCGAGCTCATCGGTCACATCGTCGAGTTCTGGCGGCTGGACCCGATCCACTTCGTGCGTCCCCTGCAAGCGGTGCCGCAAGTGCATCTGGAAGCAAGCGCTGGCGCGGCGAAGGAGCGCATGCGTGCGACGCGGATCACCCGACTCCCGGTGACCGATGCCAGCGGCAAGGACGTGGTGGGGGTGGTGAGCGCCGCCGCCCTGCTCGGCGCCGACAACGACTCCTCGGTGGCGCGCTGGATGACGCCGCCCGTCCGCGTCCGCCAAGGCACCGGCTTCGATCGTTTGCTCGGTGACCTGCAGCGCAGCCCGAGCCAGATCGCGGTGATGGAAGGGGACGGAGAGGTGCTCGGGATCATCCGGCTCGACGATCTGCTGCACCGCCTCATGGGGCCCGGCAAAGGGGCAACAATGGCGCCCCCGGCAGCGCCCGCCGGGGCCCGGCAAGAAATGCCTTGATGCCTCGACTGTAGCTTCCTAACCTGCCGTTCCAGCACGAGTTCGGCCGCGATTGCGTTCCCCGGCGCGAGGTCGGAGCTTTCCTAGAGAGAGCCGGGTCTTCCCAAGAGGTGATGCGGAGATGGAGCGGGCGGTCTATTTCTTCGGCAGCGGCACGGCAGACGGCGACGGCACGATGAAAGCGTTGCTCGGCGGCAAGGGCGCGGGCCTCGCCGAGATGACGCGTCTCGGTTTGCCCGTGCCTCCGGGCTTCACGATGACCACGGCGGAGTGCATCCGCTTCTACAACGAAGGCCGCGTCCTGCGGCCGGAGCTGCAGGCGCAAGCCCTCGAGGCCTTGAAGCGCGTCGGCACCATCCTGGGGCGGACGTTCGGCGACGTGAAGGCACCGCTCTTGGTTTCGGTGCGTTCCGGCGCCCGGGCTTCCATGCCTGGCATGATGGACACCATCCTCAACCTCGGTCTCAACGACGAGACCGTGCGCGGCCTCATCGACATGACCGGGAACCCGCGCTTCGGCTGGGACAGCTACCGTCGCTTCCTGCAGATGTTCGGCGACGTGGTGCTCGAGGTGCCGCACGAGGATTTCGAGCAGCTCCTGGGGGATCTCAAGCGCCAGCGCGGCGTGAAGCTGGACACGGAGCTCACGGCGGAGGACCTGCAGCATCTCACCCGACTCTACAAGGAGCGGGTGCTGCAGCGGACCGGTTCGCCCTTTCCCTCCAATCCGGAAGAGCAGCTCTGGGCCGCCATCCGCGCCGTGTTCGCCTCCTGGTACAACGACCGCGCCATGTCCTACCGGCGCCTCAACCGCATCCCGCACGACTGGGGTACGGCTGCCAACGTCCAGGCCATGGTTTTCGGCAACATGGGCGAGGACTCCGCCACCGGTGTCGCCTTCACCCGCGATCCGAGCACCGGGGAGAACCAGTTCTACGGCGAGTACCTCACCAACGCCCAGGGTGAAGACGTGGTGGCCGGCATCCGTACCCCCTTCCCCCTGACGCAAGCGCAGGCGCACGAGGAAGGCCAGCTCGCCCTGGAAGAGGTGATGCCGAAAGCTTTTGCGGAATTATGCAGTTACCGCGACAAGCTCGAGCGTCACTACAAGGACATGCTGGATCTCGAGTTCACCGTGGAGCGCGGCAAACTCTGGATGCTGCAGACGCGCTCCGGGAAGCGCACCGGCCTCGCCGCGGTCCGCATCGCTGCCGACCTGGTGCGAGAGGGATTGCTCCAGGAACGGGAGGCCCTGCTGCGTGTCGACGCGGAGACGCACCTGGTGCAGCTGCTCCACCCGCGCATCGATCCGGCGGCGCGCGCCACGCTCCTCGCCAAGGGCTTGAACGCTTCACCCGGGGCGGCTTCCGGAGCCATCGTCTTCGACGCCGACGCCGCGGTGGAGGCGACCGCGGCGGGCAAAGCGGTGCTGCTGGTGCGCACCGAGACCAGCCCGGAGGACATCGAGGGGATGGCGGTCGCTCGAGGCATCCTCACCGCCCGCGGCGGCCGCACCTCGCACGCCGCCGTGGTGGCGCGCGGCATGGGCCGGGTCTGCGTGGCCGGCTGCGGCGCCCTCAGCGTCGACGCCGCCGCCGGGACCGCCACTTTCGCGACCCGGAACGGCCCGCGGGTGTTCCGCGCTGGCGACGTGCTGACGCTGGATGGCACCTTGGGCAACGTCTACGAAGGCACGGTGCCGACGGTGGAGCCCGAACTTTCCGGCGATTACGAGCTGGTCATGACCTGGGCGGACAAGTACCGCCGCATGCGCGTGCGCACCAACGCCGACACGCCGAAAGATGCGGAGGCCGCCCGCAAACTCGGCGCCGAGGGCATCGGTCTCTGCCGGACGGAGCACATGTTCTTCGGTGAGGAACGTTTGCCCTGGGTGCGCAAGATGATCTTGGCCAAGGACGCCACCGAGCGCCGGGAGGCGTTGGCGCGTCTGAAGCCCATGCAGCGCAGCGATTTCGTCGGCATCTTCGAAGCCATGGACGGGTTGCCAGTCACCATCCGGCTCCTCGACCCGCCGCTGCACGAGTTCGTGCCGCACACCCAGCCGGAGGCGGAGTCCCTGGCGCGCGAGCTCGGGATGCCGGCTGCCGATGTCTGGCGCCGGAGCGAGAGCCTGCGGGAGATGAACCCCATGCTCGGCCACCGCGGTGCCCGGCTCGGGATCACCTTCCCCGAGATCTACGAGATGCAAGCAGAAGCAATCCTCGAGGCTGCCCTCGAGGTGTCGCGCCGCGGCATCCGCGCCGTGCCGGAGATCATGCTGCCCCTCATCGGCATCACCGAGGAGTACCGGCGACTGGAGCTGCTGGTGCGCGAGGTGGCCGAGCGCCTCTTCGCCGGGACGCAGCCGGTGCCGTTCCTCGTCGGCACGATGATCGAGGTGCCCCGGGCGGTGCTGGTGGCGGACCGCATCGCCGAATACGCCGAGTTCTTCAGCTTCGGAACCAACGATCTCACCCAGCTCGTCTACGGCTACAGCCGCGACGACGCCGAGGTCTTCCTGCCCACCTACGTCGAGCAGGGCTTCCTGCCGCGGAATCCCTTCGAGAGCCTCGACATCCAAGGCGTCGGCGCCATGGTGCGCTTGGCCACGGAACGCGGGCGCGCGGCGCGGCCGCAGCTCAAGGTGGGTGTCTGCGGCGAGCACGGCGGCGACCCGCCCTCGGTGGAGTTCTTCCATTCCGTGGGGCTGGACTACGTGAGTTGCTCGCCTTTCCGCGTGCCCGTGGCGCGACTCGCGGCGGCGCAAGCGACGGTACGGGAAGCGTGAGCGCCCGGCCGCAAGCCTCTCTGCAGGGAGATCTCGCGCGCTTCGCGCCGGAGATCGTGCTGCAGATCCTGGCGCTCGTCCGCGCCGATGGAGTGCTCGTGCTGCAGAGCGCCGGGGCGCGCGGTGAGGTTTTTCTCCGCGGCGGCAAGATCGTGGCGGCCCAGCTCGGCTCGGGCCGGGGCCAGCGCCGTCGCGCGGCGACAACTCCCGGAGCCGGCCGCGGCCGCGGCCGCAGTCGCAGCGCGGTGGCGCCGCCGGAACCGCCGGCGTTGCCGGAACCGGTGCGCGATACCGTGGCCCGGGTCCTCGCCTGGCGGCAAGGCGGGTTCTCTTTCCGGCACGGCGCGACGGCCGAGGTGGAAGGCGCGCCTCTCGAGGTCGAGGGGCTGCTCCTCGAGTGCATGACGCAGATGGATCGGGTGCGGGGTGGTGTGGCAGGCGAGCAGGGCAGGTAGAAGCGCGGCGCTCGGTGTCGCCCTCGCCGTGCTCTGCTCGGGTACGGCGGCGGAAGCGCGCTCGGCCGCCGACCTGTCGACCACGCTGGTCGTCGACGGCGTCTTGAGCGGCTGGGATCCGCTCGACGCGGTCTTCCGCACTTGCTCCACGGCGGTCGTCGATTCCTGCAGCGCCGAGGAAGAACCTGCCGACGATTCTGCCTGGTCCAGCCGCCAGGAGCTCCTGCAGATCCTCGTCACCTGGGATGCGGCGCGCCTCTACGTCGCGGTGACCGGCAGCCTCGGCGGCCACGCCCTGCTCGTCTTCCTGGACCATCGATCCGGCGGCTTGGAAGACATGAGCAGCGTCGAGAGCTGGCGGCGCGCGCTGCACTTCGGGCCGGAGCTCCGGCCCGACCTCGTCCTCGCTTTGCGCGAGGGACAGGCGGTGCCGGAGCTGTGGCGTGTCGCCGGGCGCGAGGCGCTGCAGCGCCTGGGCACGGAGCACTACGAAGCGCGCTCGAGCTTCGCCTTGGGTGCGGAGACGGGCACCGTCGAGGCGGCGATTCCGTGGACGGAGCTCTTCCCCGAGGCCCCCTTCGCCATCAACCCGGACAGCCTGGGGCCGGAGGGGCCGATGTTCGTCCTGCCGGCGACGGCGGCAGCGCAGGGGTTGCGCCTGGCCGCTGCGCTCGTGCACCGAGAGGACGGACTGGGTGCTGCCGACGTGGCCCCTGATCCCAGCGCGGCTCTTTCCCTCGACGCCACGCTCTCGGTGAACATCGATCGCGCCGCGCGGGTGGACTGGAGCACCGCGGGTCCGCCGCACTTCGTCCGCTTCGGTTTCGCGCTGCAGGAACAGTCGGCGCCACGTTTCGTTCCCGATGCCCCAGCGACGGCGCCGCCGGCGGGCGCCTTCGAGGTGGACCTCGTCACCTTCCGCGATGGCGATCCCTCCCAGGCGCCGACGCGCTTGGTCGTGCCGGACCGCGATCTCGCCGTTGCCTTCGCGCTCCGCCCGCGCGGTACCGTCCCCGCCGTCCTCTACGTGACCTCGGTGATCTCGACCTTGCAGGGCGAGCGCATCGTCGAGCTGCTGCAGGATGAACCGGTGACCTGCTCCGGGAGCGGCGTCGATTGCAGCACTGTGCCTTCGCGCTGGCGCTGGGACGGGCGCGATGCCGCGGGCCACCCCGTTCGCGGTGGCTACTATGTCTTGCGCCTCACCGCCGGCACCAGCCCGGGAACGCAAACGGTGCGGGCGCAGCGCACCCTCGCGGTGGTGCATTGATGCGCCGGCTGGGGCGAAGAATCGCCGCGGCGCGGCGACAGCTATCCCGTCGCGCCGGGCGCAGAGGGTGTTGGCTCCGCGCCCAGGTCTCGGGGCGGCGTCGGCTTCTCGCCCGCGCCGGCATCTGCGTTGGTCTCCTGCTTGCCGCCGTTCCTGCCGCCGCCTTCTTCGACTGGCATCGCGTCGGCACGCGAGCCCTGGCGCTGGGCGACAACTTCGTCTCGGTCGCCGACGATGCCTCGGCGCTTTACTGGAATCCGGCCGGGCTCGTCCGTGTCCCGCAGCATCAGGCACTCTTCACCGTGGAACGGGCCCCGGATCTCGAGGGCTTGCAACATCTCTTCGCCGGCACCGTGCTGCACACGCGTTTCCTTTCCGCCGGCGCGGGTTGGAGCGCCACCCGTCTCGAAGGCACACTCCGGGAAGATCTCTTCGCCGTCTCCATCTCGCGCCATCTGGTGCGGCGTACCCTCGGTGCCTTCATCGCCGCCGGGGCGACGTTGAAGGTGGCGCGCGTCGGTGTGGATGGGGCCGAAGCGGCGGCCTTCGGCGGCTCTGCACCGTCCGAGACCCACCTCACCGGCGACTTGGGTCTGCTCCTCGCCCCCATTCCGAACGTCACCCTGGGGGCGAGCGTGCGGAACCTGGGCCGGCCGCGCTTCGACCTGGTCCCGGGAGGCTCGGTGACGGCTCTCGAGTCGGAGTACGAATGGGGCGTTACGCTGCGTATCCGGCCCGAAGCGCAACTCCACTTCACCCGCAGCGAGTGGGCCGGACAACCGACGGAGAGCCGCTTTGGCGCCGAGCTCCACGTCGGCAGCAGCCTCGACCTCCGCTTCGGTGTTTCGCGCCAGGCGGTCTCCACCGGTCTCGGCGTCCGTTGGCGGCAATTCCGCCTCGAACCGAGCTTCCGCATGCAGCGAGAACTGGGCCTCGTGACGCGCGTCGGCCTCTTGGTCGGCTTCGGGGCGTTGCGCGGCGAGGCGGGGGACGGCTTCGATGCCTACTAGGAAGGGAAGACGTCACCTCGGGGCCGCGCCCGCTTGGGCGCTCGGGCTCGGACTCGGGCTCCTGCCGGCACGCTCCGCGGCGGAGCTGCAGCTCGGCGGCAGCCTCGGATTCGGCATGACGCTGCGCAAGCAAGCCGGCGTTTTCGCCTGGGACTGGGATTCGGCGCGGGAGGACACGACGCTGGCGGAGCTCAAGCTGCGCTATGCGCCGCTCGCTGGTCTCGACGCTTTCGTGCGCTTCGGGGCCCGTCTCGATGCCGCCTTTCAGGATGAAGAAGCACCGAAGTTCGAGCTGCGCGAGGCCTCGCTCCTCTTCGCCCGCGCCGTGCGTGGCGACAGCCTCGGGCTCCGGCTCTTCGCCCGCCAGCCCGGCTCGCTCTGGTTGGATCATGGCCTCGGCGCTCCGGTGTCGCCTCTCGCTCTGGGCGAGGACGTCCAGGGCCTGCGCGCCGGACTGCAGGGCAAGAACGGCCTGCTCTTGCTCCTCGCCGCCGACGGCAGCGGCTCCTTTTCCGGCGCCGAGGGCGCGGACGAGCGCTTGCTCCTGCTCCGCTTCCGTGGCGACAAGAGCGGCAGGCTCGGCCTGCGCATCGGCGGCACCTTCTTGCGCCACGATCCGGCGATGGATCCCCAAGGGGCGGGTGTGGTGCGCCGCGATCAACTGGGTGTCGATGTGCGCGCCTTCGTGGGTGGGGTGCTGGCGCAAGCGGACTACTCCGTGCTCACCACGGAGGCGTTCTTTCCTCCGGCCTTGGGCACGAGCCCGCCGACGGAGTCCGCGAGCTTCGGCGCCTCCGGTGGACCCTTGACCGAGGAAATGTCCGAGAAAGCGGCGCTACGCGCCGAGCTGCGCGCCCCGCGTCTCGGGAACACGCGGTGGGGTTGGGTGGGGTTCGCGCCGTCCTACCGCGCCATCGGGGCCGAGCACGAAGAGGCGCTGCTCCACCCCGGACCCGAGCCGGGAAGTCCGCGACGCGGTCTCGAAGGCCATCGGCTGGAAGCCTGGTACGAGCTGCCGCAGTGGCCTGTGTGGCTGCGCTATGCCTACGATCGCGAGGTGCAGTTCCGCGACGCCTCCCGGCGTGTCCTCCGCCAGGAGAGCGAAATCGAGGCTCCGCTCTTGCAGGACGTGGGCGGCCGCGTGCTCTACACGCAGTCGCGGGTGCGCGACGAAACGGACGGCAACGAGGAGCACTTCAACGATCTCCTCCTCGAGCTGCGCGCTGCGGACGGACCGACGCGTCTCCGGGCACAGTGGGCCGCCTTCTCTCTCGACACGCCGGAGCGACGCGACGCCTTTATCCTCGAGGGCGGCCTCCGGCTGTCGTCGCGCCTGCAGACCCTCGCCCGCGCCACCTGGGCCCGCGTTCCGGACCGCCTGCACCGCTCCTTTTTCGTCGCCGTGCAGTACTGGCACTTGCCTCACTTCGAGATGGCGCTGCAGTACGGCCCCGATTGGATCGGAGACCGCTCCGATCCGGCGCTCGATGCCGACGTGTTGACTGCAGATCTCCGTGACGTCTTGCGACTGCACCTGAGGGGGTGGTTCTAATCCGTTCTCATGTCTTGATTTCAGCGCTCGAGACGGGGCCCGGTAACGGGCGCGAACGCCCTCGCCGCAGGCGACACCCCGCTGCGTTCGGCCCCATCCTCCGCGTCTGCTTGCTTCTCTGTCTTTGCCTCCCCAGCGCCACGCAGGGGCGCCCGACGAGCGGCGATGGCGTGGTGCGCTTCGTCTATACCGGCCCTCCGGCCCAGGCGGTGTTTCTCGTCGGCGACTTCAACGGCTGGAGTCCTACCGCGACTCCCCTCGATCTGGAGGCGGACGGCACTTGGGCGGCCTCTGTCTTCCTCGACCCCGGGACGTACGAGTACAAGTTCTACGTCGACAACGAGTGGAAGCTCGACCCTGACAACCCGGATGTGTCGGAGAATGGCAACTCCATGGTGCGCGTCGGTGCCGGCGGCGCGGTGCTGCCCCTGGGCGCCCCGGGGGAAAGCGAAACGACGAGCACCGGGGGCAAGAACGAGATCCGCTGGCTCCTCCGCTATCTGGGCTTCATCACCATGCGGCGGCAGCCGGAGCTCGGGCGCTGGGACCTGGAACGCCCGCTGCACGACGTGGACCTGCGGCTCGAGGTGGACATCGGGGAGGATGTCACCGGCTGGTTCCTCACCAACTTCAACAATCGGGAAGAGGGTGAGCCGCTGTCGCGCACCAGCCTGCGCTACGACCGCGGTCTCATGCTCTGGCGCCCGGAGGCGTTCGAAGTCCGCCTCTTCGACAACACCAACGTGACGGATTTCGAGGATCCAGGGTCGCTGGTGGGGAAGATCGGCATCTATGACGACAGCTTCGGGTACGAGCGGCGAGGGGTCCTGCTGCGGCGTCCGCTCTTGGGCGCGCCGTTCGAGTTCTTCTACTCCGACAACACCGAGGCCGCGACCGACAGCAGCCTCACGCTTCAACTCCCGGATCTGGAGACCCCGCCACCGGCAGGGACGGCCTTCGCGACCTACAGCGCCGTGGACACCCGGCGCAACGGTGACACCTTCGCCATCCGCCTGCGTGCCGGCTCGGAGGCGCGCGGTCTCGGCCTCGCCTACCGGCTGGACCGCGGCGTTTTCCCCGGGCTGCTGAGCGAAGGCGTGGTGCAGGCGGACGCGGGCGGTGCCTTCGCGAGCGGGCGGCAGGTGGAGACGGTGGAGCGCTGGAGCGCTTGGAACGCGGACCTGCGTCTGCCCTTCGCCGGCTTGCACTGGGTGGCGGAGTACATGAGCGCCGATCGGCGGGCCGAGGCGGAGCGCCAGCAGGTGCTCGAGGAAGCACGCTTCGATAGCACCACCGGCGCGGTGCAAGCCAGCTTCGGGCCGCAGACGGCGGCGGAGGGCAGCTTCGACCTCGACGAGAGCCGGCGCGTCGTGTTCACCGTGTCTCCCGCCATCGAACGGCGCGATTTCCGGCCGAGCCTGCGCTACGACTACGAGGAGCACGACTACGACGCCCTGGTGACGGGAACGCCGATCCTCATCCGCCGTCACGGGGCGAGCTTGGGGCTGGAGGGGCGCCTCGCCGGCATGCGCCTGCAGCTCGACCTCGCCCAGGACTGGTACGACTATCCCGCTGGTTCCACCTGGGAGACGCAGTTCTGGTTCCGCCGGCACAATCTCTGGCTCGACGAGAGCAAGGCCGGCTACGAGCGCTTCGTTCTTCTCGGACTGGACGAGGCGGCCACGGCGTCCCTCGAAGCCTCGCGGCAACTGTGGTCGGCGCGACACTTGGATGCGTCGCTGCGCTGCACCGCCTCGAGCCCCGGGTTCGACCAGGCGCCGCGCTACGTGGAAACCGTTCTTCGCTTCGGCATCGACGTCGCGGGGCCGCTGCGCTTGCAGACCCATTCGCGCTTCGCCACCTTCCGGCGCTTCGAGACCAGCGACCCCGGCATCGTGGCGTCTCTCGGTCCGGGGCCGCACTTCGAGGCCGGCGCTCTGGCGGTGAACGACATCCCCGGCGCCACCCACGACTATCGCACGCTCTCCGCTCACTTCGTGGAGCTCGTCTACCAGATCTCGGAGCGGTCCGACATCTCTCTGGGCTTCGGTGTCGACCCGTACGTGGTCTACGAAGTGCGGAACACGTATATGGATATCGGCTGGGATCAGTTCTTGTTCGATGACGGCGCGTCCCCTGGGGCGGCCTTCACCGACCCGGTCGGTCTCGGGGACCGCATGGAGCGCGCCGAGCACGACCTGCAGCTGGAACGCCGGCTCACGGTCGAGGCGCGGATCCAGTTCTGATGCCGCGCTTCGAGGAGGTGCGTATGCAGCCCGCTCGCTCCGGGCCCCGGCGGAGGCGAGGCCGCGCCTGGCGACACGGCGGGATGCCAGCCCGCAGTGCCGTTGCGGCTGCAGGGGCGCTGTCACTCGTTCACCTAGGGTTCGTTCTCGCGCTCTGCTGGAGCAGCGCCTGTCTGCCGCGGCCCTCGGCACCGCGCTCTCCCGAGATCGCTTCCGGGACCGTGACCTTCCGCTACCGCGACCCGTCGGCACAGGTGGTGCAGGTGGCGGGGAGCTGGGCGACGAACCTGGCGCTCCGTGGCCGCGACTGGACGAGCGGCACGAGAGTGGGCCTGATGGAACGGGACGAAGAGGGTCTCTGGACGTTGCAGGTCGACCTCGGTCCCGGCCGTTACGAATACCTGTTTTTGGTGGATGGCCACTTCTGGATGCTCGATCCGAGCAATCCGCAGCGCGTCGCCGACGATCAGGGCAGCTTCGTCTCGCTACTCGTCGTCCCCTGACCTCTAGCTCCGAGCGCTGCTTGTAGCGCCACCCGCCGTCACCGGCTCGCCGCCGGCGTACGCAGCGAACAGATGCCCCCAGCCCGTCTCGCGCAGCCAGCGTTCGAAGACGCGCCGGTCCCGGGCCGGCCAGCGGTAGAAGTCGTGGTAGGCCTCGGAACCCAGAATAAAGAGGTTCACGAGCGGTGTGCGGAAGAAGAAGTTCTGCACCCCTCGGAGCGGTCCGAACCAGAGCAGGTCGCCGACGCGGCTCGCGCCGTTGTCGCCGACGCGGAAGCCCCAATTCTCTTGGCTCACGTCGACACCCACGACCTCGATCTCCGTCGTGCGGCCGACCCCAAGCCCGCTCTCGTGGCCGAGGCGGATGTAGTCGATCGACATCGGGTCGAAGCCCATCATCTTGGCGGAGACGGCGTCGACCGCCACCTGGTCGGCGCTCGCCAGCATGAAGTTCTTCACCACCGGGAACATTGTCCGCGGCCCGGGACCGTTCCCGGCCGTGGTGCCATCCACGACCGCGAAGAGGCCGGGATGGATCTCCTTCTGGATCGCGAGCAGGTCCACCAGAGTGGCGTGGATCCAGCTGTGCGTGTAGTGCCGCTTGGTGTTCAGAAGTCCGCCGAAGGCGTTCTTCATCGCTCCGGTCGTCGTCGTATAGATGTGGCAGTTGTGCAGGACCAGGCCGTTGCCCACGAACGATTCCGCTTCGGGAACGGTCAGGTCATACAGATCGATCTGTGATCCGTCGATTTCGCGCACCTCGGCCACGCTGTCCCAGGCCAGATCCGGACTCGCAAGGGCATTCATGTCAGCCAACGTATCGGAGAATCTACTGTTCTTGTCGTGTCGAGCGAGGCTTTCCAGAATCGTAAGCGCAACTCGGGGCGTGGGTCGACCATGAGCATTCTCCACCATGTTGATCGACGAGGAGACTCCGGTCGCGGCCTGTGTCATACGCAGTCCTTCGCGAACCCCTCGAACCGAGCCCGGGTCCAAAGGCACGACGTCCCAGGTTGTCTGGCGCTTCCCCGAGAGAAAACGCTTCGCCTGGTCCTCGAAGCGGTTGGCCTTCCGCGGGTGTCGCAAGTGCAAATGTCTCTGCAGCCGAGCCATGCTTTCCCCGCGCACACTCACCTGATAGTACGTGCGCGGGGCCGACCAACCGGGAAGAGCTTGCAGAATCTCTCTGCCAAACGCCACGGCGCCCAGCCTCGCGAAGAGCACTTGGAGGTCCATGGCGAGGCGCCTGCTTTTGGTGGTCGCAGTGACCTCGGCTTGCCGGCTGCTGACGAACCCGTCTCCATCGAGGTAGGCCGAAAGGAAGGAGGCAACCTGGTCGTCGGGACAGCGGAACAGGTGCTCGGGAACCTGCTTATTGTTCGCCTTCAACGGCAGGGGCAGCCCCAACTCCCCCAGGAACAGAGCTAGATTCCGGCTGTAAATGTGCATCCCGGGGTTGCTGCGATGTGCCTTCGGCGTCATTCCGAAGAGATCAGTCGAGAGGTGGGTGAAATCGTGACGGATGCGCGGATCGCAATTCGACCACCAGAGTTTGTAACTGCCCCGCGCACCTTGTTCGATGCAACCCTCGGCAATGAAATAACCGATCCAGCGCCAGAATTCCGAGGAAGTGGATCGAGGAATCCGAGGGCGGGCGACATTGCGGCGAAGCACTACTTCGTGCCGTCTTAGAATGCTCTGCACCGTCTGCCAGCGAATATTCTTGGCCGAGGCGATCGCGGTCACGGTTTCGCCAACGGCGTAGCGATCTAGAATCTCCTGGCAGAACTCTTCGGAGTATTTCCGTCCGGCCCGGGCCTTCTTGGGGAAGGGTTGGATGGCGGCGTGGGTTTGCGGCAACGGCTGCGACCTTCCTCGGACATCCAGATGCCTTCCGATCGCGACATGCTCGCCCGCCGCGAGGTTTCCTAGCCGCCGCCAGCCTTGAGGAGTCCAGAAAAGGTGATCTTCTGTCGCCAGGACTGTCCGGCCAGAGCGTGTTCGAAGTGCGAGGACCTTTCTGGCTTGGCGCTGTGTGCGCCAGAGCCAGGACGCCCGGAACGGCCTGATTCGCCCCTGGGCATCCATGGCCAATACGGATACTTGGGTTCGGCACCTGAGATCCCCATCGACCTCGACCACACCCCCCGCAGCGACGGCCTGTTGAAACAGGTCGCGGATCGTGGCTCGGGTGCCGTCGCCCCGAATGATCTCCGTGTCGCCGGCCACGCACTTCGTGGTCGGCAAGTGAACGATGTTCTTGCCGACGAAGTAATCCGGAATGCGGATGCCCTCGGGATAGATCTTGTCGAGGACGAGCATCTTGGCCTTCGGCCGGTACTCGATCCACTTCATGTCCTCGTCACGAAAGTTGTAGAGCACGGGAACGCCGTAGCGGCGGAAGATGGGGACATAGTGATTGAGGTCCTCGCCCTTGAAGGCGTTGGTCACCACCGTCTTGTTCTGCACCGCAGCGAGGTCGGCGAAGCCGGCCTTGCGCAGCGCCAGGATCGTTCCTTCCAGCTGCCAGGGGGTGGTGTTGGCCGCCGGAAACGGGAAGTGCCAGGAGATGTTGTCCTTGAGGATGGTGGTGGCGGACGGGTCCATGGCTTGGCGTACCCCGGCCAGGTCGAGGAGCCGGTCGATGTCGTCCAGGATGGTTTCGGGTGTGACGCGCAGGACCGCCACGCGGGGCTTCGTTGCCATGTTGCCACGCAGTATACCAGCCGCCAGCCACCGACGACGAGCGTCACAAGACGGTGGCGGACACGGTGCAGAGCGTAGCGACGAGGGGACTCATGACTGCTGGCGGGCAGCGGTGATTATGGCACCAGCCGAGGCGCCGACTGCTCGGGATCAGACCGCTCGAGTCCGCACGCATCCATCTCCGCGCAGGGTCAGGGTGCAAGGATTCCGGCTCCGCGCCTGGCAACGACGAGGCGCACTTCGTGCATGCCTGTTGCGGGCGCCCAAGGAGCGAGGATTCCGGCGCGCGGCGCATTCGTGCCCATGATCCAGACGAATGCCCCTGGACCGAACCTTGCTCCGCCAGGATGACTACGCTTTCGAGGAGGTGGGCATGCGTTCGCTCGAGTACAACGTGGAGAAGGTCGGTGCGAACCGAAACATCGCCGTCCTCTCCCTGGACGGATACGTCGATAGCGCGACCTCTCTGAACATGGACGAAGCCATCGACTCGATCCTGCGCCAAGGGGTCTATCGCGTCATCGTCGACCTGACCAAGGTGGGCTACATCAGCTCCGCCGGCTGGGGTGTCTTCATCAGCAAGATCAAGGACATCCGTGAGAACGGCGGCGGCTTGAAGATCGCCGGCATGCGTCCCGATGTGCGCGATGTCTTCGATCTCCTGGGCTTCGGCCACATCATCGACGCCCACGAGAGCGTGGACGAGGCGCTCTCCGCCTTCGAGGGCGGGCCGGCGAAGGTACAGAAGAGCACCCGGCGCGAAGAACTCCCTACCGGCGGCAAGCGCAACCCGTGAACGCTGCCGGCTCGCCGCCGGCCGCCGCCAGCGCCACCTCGGATCGTCTTCCTTCCCGCGTCGAGCGCCCCTGGCGTTCGGGCACCCCGCATGCTCCCTGTCTCTTCCGGAACTCCGGCGCTTGCCCAGGGGTAGGTGCATGGAGTCCACTGGGGTGGTCGCGCCGGCCGGCGCAAGGGGAGCGAGGAGCGTAGGTTGCCGCTCGTGGCCATGCTGCACTGGAGCTTCGGTAGCCTCTGGCCGCTCCTGCTCTTGCCAGGTGCTCTGGCCCTCGCCTGGTTCGGGACCCGATCCACCACGCCGCCGCTCGAGGGCCGTTCGCGGGCCCTCTTCGTCACCCTCCGCACCCTTTCCTTTTTCGTTCTCCTCCTCGTACTCGCCAGCCCGGTCGTGGACCGCGTGCGGCGCGAGCCCCGTCCGCCGAAGGTCGCCGTCCTCGTGGACGAGTCGGCCAGCATGTCCGTCGTCGACCCCGGCTCCGTGGCAGCGCAGCGCACCCGGAGCTCCCGGGCGCAGGCGGCGATCGGCAGCCTGTGGGAGGAATTGCGGCGCGCCGATGTGCAGGTCGAGGTGGTTCCCTTCGCGGGCCGAGCGGAAGCGGCGCTGCAACCGGGGAGCTATTTGGAGTCGTCGCGGGAAGCCGGTGGCGGCGCCACGGACGTGGTAGGCCCCTTGCGCGACACGGCGGACCGGCTGGCCGGCGAGAACCTCCAGGCTCTGGTACTCGTCTCCGACGGCCGCCCGACGCGAGGTGGCATGGATGCCGGCGGCGTCGCCGGTCTCGGGCGGCCGGTGTTCGTCCTCGGCGTCGGCGACACGCTCCGCGCCGCCGATCTCGCCATCGACCGCTGCGACTACGCGCCGATCGCCTACGTGGAGAGTGAAGCCCTGCTGCAGGTCCGGGTGGAGAACTCCGGTTTCCGCGGCAAGAGCGTGCCGTTGCGTCTCTTCGAAGGGGACCGCGAGATCTTCCGCCAGGAATTGCACTTCGAGCAGGATCACGGCCGCACCCAGGTGGAGATTCCGCTGCCGCTGCACGAGCCTGGACGCAAGCGCTTTCGTCTCGTCCTGGAGCCGCAAGAGGGCGAGCAGAGCAAGAGCAACAACGCCCGCGAGATCCGCATCGAGGTGCTGAAGAACCGCTTGCGCGTCCTTTTCCTCGCCGCCGCGCCCGATTGGGACGTGGCGTACTTGGCCCGCACGCTCCGCGACGATCCGAGCGTCGATCTCACGCTGGTGCATGCGGACGAGAAGGGGAATCTGATCCGCAGCGAAGACGGCAAGCGCTTCCTCCTGCCTCTCGAGGCGACGGCGCTGCAGGAATACGACCTCTTCATCCTCGGCGCGCCGGGTGCGGCGGTGCCGCCGACCTTCTACGCCGGCTTGGTGCGCGCGGTGGAGCGCGGCCACGGCCTTCTCGTTCTCGCGGGAAGGGAGAGTATCTACACGGTTTCCGGCGCCTTCGAGGCGCTCGCCGACGCGCTGCCGCTGCAACGTTCCGGGCGGCAGCCGCTGCGCTACGCGGTGCAAGCACCGCGGCTCACACCGCAGGGGCGCTTGCACCCGGTGACGGCGCCGCTCGCCGAAAGCGCCGACGCCGAGGGCCTCATGGCGCAGGTACCGCCGCTGCTCGGCCGCCACGCGGAGCTGCGTCCCAAGCCCGGTGCCCTGGTGCTCCTCGCGACCGACGAGCCGCAATCACCCCCGGTGCTCGCCGTCGGCCGCTACGGCAGCGGTCGCACCGGCGCCTGGGCGGCCTTTCCGTTCTGGCGCTGGGGCTTCCACGAGAACGAACCATTGCGCCGGACGCTGGGCCAGGTGGTCTCGCACCTGGTGCGCTGGTTGACGCAACCGCAGGACGTGAAGCCCGTGCAGGTGCAAACGTCGAAGCCCGTGTACGAGGGCGGCGAGAGCGTGGACTTCGTCGCCCAGGTCCTGGACGCGCAGCTCCAGCCCGTCCCCGACGCCGAGGTGCGGCTCGAGATCCGCCGCCGGGACGGCAACCGCGAAACGGCGGCGACGCTGCTCCTCGAACGTCGCGCCGGGAAGCCCGGCGAATACTTCGGCAGCCGCGCCGGCCTGGCTCCGGGGGAATACGACACCGAGGCCGTGGCCACCATGCAGGGCGCCGAAGCCGGGCGTGACACGACGGAGTTCACCGTGGAGACGTATTCCGTCGAGTTCGCCAACACCAGCCAGGATGTCGACTTCCTCCGCGAGCTCGCGGCCCGCACCGGGGGACGCTACGCCGCTCTCGAGGACGCCGCGTCGATGGCACGCGACCTGCCACGCAACCCGCTACCCGTCCTCCTGCACAGCGAGATCGAGGTGTGGAACTCGGCCTGGCTGTTCTTCGCCTTCGTGATCTTCCTGGCCGCCGAGTGGCTGCTCCGCAAGCGGCGCGGCATGCTGTAGCGGTCGGCGGGGCATGCCGTCCCGGGTGCACGGCATGCCGTAGGCCTCCTCGCGATTCTCCCGCGACGTGCCCCTGTTTCCGACCCTCGGCGTTCTGGCGACGCTCGTCGTCAACGAAGTGCTCTACGATCCCGCCGGCGCCGACGGCGGCAAGGAATACGTCGAGGTGCTCAACCTCTCGACCGCGGCCTTGCCACTCGCCGGCTTGGAACTTCAGGTAGGCGACGGGGCGCGCGCGGGCAGCTGGCGGACGGTCTGGCGCGCCAGCGGCGACAGCCTCGGGCCGCAGGCCTTGCTCGTCATTGGCGGCGACAGTGTCGCGGTGCGTACGGCGACATTGGAAGCGAGCCTGCAGAACGGCCCCGATGCGGTGCGGCTCTGGCAGCAGGGCCGGAGCCTCGATCTGCTGGGTTACGGCGCGCACACGTTTCCCGAGTACTACGAGGGCGCTCCCGCCCCCGACGTGTCCGGTGCCAGCCTGGCCCGGTTTCCCGACGGTGTCGACACCGAGGTCAACGCCGCCGACTTCCGCGGCGCCACACCCACACCGGGGCGGCGCAACGCCGCCCGGCGCGCCTTCGCCGTCCGCCTCGTGCCACCGGCTCCAGCGCGACTCTGGCCTTTCCGGCCGGTGGAAGTGCTGGCGCAGGTGCGGAACACCGGCATCGAAACCCTGGCCTCCGGGAGTTACAGCGTCGAGGGTCGGCTCCTCCCCGTCCGAGGCGAACCGTATCTCGACGCTGTGGTCCTCGGGCCAGCGCAGGCTCTCACGGTGCGCGGTGCGAGCCCGGCGCTCGCTCCGGGGGACAGCACCAGCCAGGCGCTCTCCTGGAGCGGCGAGCTGGGTCTTTTTCGGCTCGAAGTCCTCCTGCACGGCGCCGATGAGGACAGCACGGACCACGCGGCTTCGCTGTGGCTCCGCTTCGGAGGCGGGCCGGTTCTCATCCAGGAGATCCTCTTCGCGCCCAGTGCAGGGGCACCCGAATGGATCGAGGTGGGGAACCGTGACGGCCGGCCGCACGATCTCGCGGGCTGGACGCTGGCGGATGCCACCGGACATCCGGTGAGTTTGCGTGCTTCGCGCCCCCTCGCTCCGGGCGAACGCGCCATTCTCGCTGCGGATTCGACGAGCGCCATCCCTGGGCTCGCGGAAACAGTGCTTCGCGTCGCCGTTTCCCCCTGGCCGTCGCTCAACAACACCGACGACGACACGGGCTTCGCGGACGTGCTCGTGCTGCGCGACCGGACGGGACTCGTGCAAGACGCCGTGACCTACAGCGCCGCCTGGGGGAGCGAGCGCGGTCGCAGCCTGGAACGCTTGACCGCCGATCCCGATGCGCGCGGCCTGCTTTGGGCTCCGTGCAAGGACCGTAGTGGCTCGACGCCGGGTCGGGAGAACAGCGCCAGCGCGCCCCCGGGCTGGAGCACCGAGCTCGTCCTGCAGCCCAACCCCTTCTCTCCCGACGGCGATGGGCAGGAAGACTTGCTTGCCGTCGCCTTTGAAGTGCCGGCTTCGCACACCGGTTTCCAGCTCGCGCTGTTCGACACGAGTGGCCGGCGACGGCGGCTGTTGGCGGGGGATCGTCTCGGGCCGGGGCCGCGACGGTTCGTGTGGGACGGCAACGACGACGCGGGCCGGAGTCTCGAGACAGGCGTCTATGTGCTGCGGCTCGAGCTCGTAGGTGGGCCGAGTGCGACACAATTGCGCACCATCGGCTTGGTGCGGCGTTGAGAATGCCCGCGAGCATCGGATGGCGTCTCGAGTCACGGAATGGCGACCGCTGCAGCGGCTGCTGGCGCAAAGCGCCGTCGGCGTGGATGCCGTTGCTCTCTCTGCTCGGTGCGGCCGCCGTCTCTCTGCCCTCCGCGCTCGCCGCCTGGGAGGGCGCTGACGCGCGCTCCCTCGCCCTCGGCGGCATCTCCATGCTCCACCGCCTCGAGCTCTCCCCGGGAGCTCTCGTGGCTCCAGGATGGGCGGCGCAAGCGGGTTCCACCTGGGAATTCCTCGGCAGCAGCCTGGTGGAGCAGCGGGCGAGTTTCCGCTCTGGGGGAGCGCATCGGGCCTGGGCGCTCGCCTGCGTGCAGGAACGGAGCGATGTGCATCGCGATACCAGAGCCTCGCTGGCGTTGCAGGCAGGGAGCCGCGCCTGGCGGGCTGGCCTCGCTCTCGGTGTTCGAGAGCACCGCTTTGCGCGCTACGACGCTTGGCACGACGCGGAGGCCAGGCTCGGGCTCGGCGCACGTTGGGGTGGGCGCTTGCGCCTGGCCTGCATGGGCGGAAGCGATCTCAGCGCGCTCGCACCGAGCGTGGCCGTGGCGGCAGCCTGCGCCCTGCAGGCGGGATTGCAAGTGCAGGTGCAGCTGGAGCGCCATCCCGGCCTGCCGGTGCAGACGCGTGCCGCCCTCCTTTGGGGCGACGAATCCAGTTTCGCTGTGCTCTGCGGTTACGACGTGGCGACGGAGGCGGCGAGCGGCGGCCTCGTCGCCGGCGTGGGGCCCTGGCGACTCCACTATGGGACCGTCGCGCATCCCGAACTCGGTTGGAGCCACGCGTGGACGCTCGAATGCGCCCGCTGAAACCAGTGCTCGGGGTCGCCGTTTTCGCCTGCATGGGCTGCGCTGGGGCGCATCCCGTGGTCGAAGCGGAGCTGGCGGTGCGAACGCCGCCGGATTCCTCCCTTCTGGGCGCCATCCTCACCGTCCACGACCAGGCAGCGGAGGAGAGTTTCGACCCGGCGACGCTGTCCGCTCTCGACCAACTTCTCCTCGAGCCGATGGATCTGAACCGCGGCGCGTTGACACCGCTCCTCGCCTTGCCGTGGCTGTCACCGGCGCACCTCGAAGCGCTGCAGCAGGCGCGACCCTTGGCGAACTGGGACGCACTGGCCCGCCTGCCGGGGTGGGATGCGGATCTCGTCGAGCGCTTGCGTCCCTTCGTGCGCATCCCCGCCTCGGGGCCGTCGTGGCATACGCAGGTGCGCAGTCTCGTCGCTCCCAACAAACGCGAGATCTTGCTGCGGGCCGAGTCAGCGCACCTGCGCGGCGGGTTCCGCTCCGATCCCGAGTCGCGGGCACTGGCCGGCGGCTTCATCGCCCTCGAATCGCCGCGATTCGACCTCGTGGCCGGCGATTTCCGGGTCGGTCACGCCCAAGGACTCTTGTGGTGGAGCAGCGCCGCTGACGTCGGCGCGTCCAGTGCACCCTTGCGGCGGGGTCGAGGCGCCTGGGGCAGCGACGCCGCGACGACATCGCGCGGGCTGCGTGGTGCCGCCACGACCTTGCGCTGGTCGGCGCTGCGTCTCGTTCTCGCCCGGGGCGAAGGTGACGGCGCCCAGCGGACGGGCGCGCTCGCCCGGCTCGCCCTCGGACGCGGACAGGGACTGAGCGCCGGTTGGCTCGCGTCGGGTGACCGGCAGTGGACGAGCCTCGCTTGGTCCGTCGACACGCCGCGAACACACGTCGAAGCCGAGGTCGCCCCTGGCGATGGTGCCTGGGGAGCCGCTCTCGCCGCGGAGCGGCGCTGGTCCCGGGCGCGCCTCGCCGGGCGTTTGCAAGCGACACCTGCAGCAAGGCTCGCCCCTCTGGCGGGTGTCACCGCCAGCACGGGTCGCACGGAGGCGCGCCAGGCGTTTCTGCAGGGTGGCGTCCGCTGGGGCGGCGCGCGCTGGGAATTGGCGCTCGGTCGCACCACACGGAGCGATTCGTTGGGGACACAGAGGCAGACCTTCGAGCAGCGTCTCTCGGCCCTCTGGCAGTTCCAGGCGGAGAGCTTCGAGCTGCGTCTCCACCAGCGACGCGTGCGGATCGCTGCCTTGGAGGTAGAAAACCCGGCGTTGGTAGAAACGGAGCGGGACCGCGGTCTCGTGCTTCGCCTCGTCCGTCGTCTCGACACTCGGACCAGCCTCGCCGTGGATTACCGGGCGGCAGAGAACGCCGCTGCGGGAGATCTCGCCACCGGGAGTGCCTGGCAGGCACATTTCGAGCACCGGCGCGGCGTGTTCCAAGTGCAAGCAGCGCTGACCAGTTTCAGCGCTCCGCGTGGCGTCGCCGCTCCCACCGTCCCCGAGCCCGGGATCGGTGCCGGCTTCGTGTCGCGGCGGCTCACGGGTGATGGCCTGCGCGGCGCTCTGGCGCTCCGCCTACAGACTCATGGTTTCGCCTGGGGTGTGCGCTGCGCCCGCACCTTCGCTGGAGACCGGCCTGAACGCCTGGATTGGGCCCTCCTCGGACGCCTGCAAATCCCTTGAAGCGGACGGCCCAAGTCCTTTGTTTGACTGGGACTTGGCTATACGCTAGCTTCCCCGAGGGAAGAAGCACGAGGTGCCCCGTGCCACGCACGCTGATCGCCAACGCGCGCCTACTCACCCTGCATCCGGGCGCGCCTTTCCTCGCCGCGGCGAGCCTCGTCCTCGACGACGGGATCGTCGCCGCCGTTCTCGACGATCCGGAGCCCCGCGATGTCCATGCGGAAAGAATCGATGCCGCCGGCGGCCTCGTCTTCCCCGGCCTGATCAACGCCCACACGCACTGCTACAGCAGTCTGGCCCGCGGCATGGATGCTGGCGCCGCGGCAATCGACTTCGCTGCCTTGTTGGAGACGCTCTGGTGGCGCCTCGACGCTTGCCTCGAAGCGGAGGACGTGCAGCTCTCCGCCATGCTGGCGGCGCGAGACAGCTTGCGGCTTGGGGTCACGACGCTCTTCGATCATCACGCCAGCTATGGTTGCATCGCCGGCTCGCTGGAGCAGGTCGCCTCGGGCCTGGAGCAGGTGGGAGTCCGCAGCGTCGTCTGCTTCGAAATCTCCGATCGCGCTGGCAAGGAAGCGGCGCGGCAGGCCTTGGCTGAGAACGTGCGCCAAGCCGAGACCGGCTGGAGCCCGCCTTTCCGCTTGGGCACGATGCTCGGCCTGCATGCTTCCTTCACTCTCTCCGATGCCACCCTGGAAGAAGCCGCGGCTGTGGCCCGGACGCACGGCCTCGCCGTGCACGTGCACGGGGCCGAGGACGGCGTCGATCGAGTGTCCGGGGCCAGACAAGGTACGGGCGTGGTCGAGCGCCTCACACGTTTCGGACTCCTCGAACCTGGCGCCATCGTGGCGCACGGGGTGCACCTGGACGCGGCGGAGATTCGCGCCCTCGCGGCGCAGGGCGTCGCCATCGCCCACAATGCGCGCTCGAACATGAACAACGGCGTCGGCCGCGCCGATCCCGGAGCGATGGCTCGTGCGGGTGCTCAGGTAGTGCTCGGCACCGACGCTTACGGCGCCGGACTGCTGGCGGAAGCGCGCGCGGCGATCCTGCTGCAACGCCAGCAGCCGCGTCTCGGCAGCGGCGACGTCATCGCCGAGTGCTTGTTGCAGGGAAATCCGAGCTTGGCGGCGGGACGGTTGCCACTCCTCGGGCGGATTCTTCCGGGAGCGCCGGCGGACGTCGTGGTGACGCGGTATGTCCCGCCGACACCGTGCACCGAGGCG
>DASRJW010000042.1 GCA_035649275.1 Candidatus Krumholzibacteriia bacterium | reverse complement strand
ACGGGCAGGAAGGCCACGGCGATGACGAGGAGCGAGAAGAACACCGAAGGCCCCACCTCCTGCAGGGCCTCGAGCCGCACATTGTGGAAGTCGCCGCGGCGCCCGCTCGCTTGCCAGTGATGCAGCTTGTTGTAGGCGTTTTCCACCTCGACGATGGCGCCGTCCACGAGCACGCCGATGGAGATGGCGATCCCCGCCAGCGACATGATGTTCACCGTCACCCCCAGGTAATACATGGGGATGAAGGAGAGCAGCACCGACAAGGGGATGGTGGCGATGGGCACGATGGCAGACGGTAGGTGCCAGAGGAAGAGCAGGATCACCGCGGAGACGATGATCATCTCGAGCACCAGCTCGTGCTTCAAGGTCTCGAGGGCGCGGTGGATGAGATCGGCGCGATCGTAGGTGGTGACCACTTCCACACCTTCCGGGAACGAAGGGTGGAGATCGTGTAGCTTCTCCTTTACCCGCTCGATGACGTTGAGTGCGTTCTCCCCGTGGCGCATGACCACGATGCCGCCCACTTGATCTCCCAGGCCATCCAGGTCGCCGACGCCACGCCGGATCTCCGGCCCGAGCTGCACGGTGGCCACGTCGCGCAGCAGGACCGGCACGCCGGCCTCGTTCACCTTGACCACGATCTGCTCGAAGTCGGCGGGACTCCGCGCGTAGCCGCGGCCGCGCACCATGTATTCCGTGCCGCTCCACTCCACCAGCCTGCCGCCGACCTCGTTGTTGGAGGCCCGGATGACCTGGACCACCTGATCGAGCGGAATGCCGTAGGCCGCGAGCCGGTTCGGATCCACCTGCACCTGGTACTGCTTCACGAAGCCGCCGAAGGTGGCGACCTCGGCCACGCCGGGCACGGACTGCAGCGCATAGCGCAGCGTCCAGTCCTGATAGGACCTGAGCTCTTGCAGCGAGTGCTTCCCGGAGCGGTCCACGAGGGCGTACTGGAACACCCAGCCCACGCCGGTCGCGTCGGGACCGAGCTCGGTGCGCACGCCGTCGGGGAGGCGCGGCTGGATCTTCGACAGGTATTCGAGGACGCGGGAACGCGCCCAGTAGAGATCCGTGCCGTCGCGGAAGATGACGTAGACGAAGGAAAAACCGAAGTCGGAGAAGCCGCGCACCGCCTTGACCCTCGGCGCCCCGAGGAGGGCGGTGACGATCGGATAGGTCACTTGATCTTCGATGATGTCGGGCGAACGGTCCCAGCGCGAGTAGATGATCACCTGGGTGTCCGAGAGATCGGGCAGGGCGTCGAGGCGAATCTCGTGCAGCAGGTGCACGGCCAGCGCCGACAAGGTCCCCACGACCAGGAGGACGAAGAAGCGCCGCTCCGCCGAGAACTGGATGATGCGACGGATCATCGCTGCCCGCCCTCGTGCTGGTGTGCACTCGGGCCGCCAGGCAGAGCGCCGCGCAGGCGCGACTCCGAATCGAGGAGGAAGTTGGCGCCGACCACGACGCGCTCCCCCTCCTGCAGCCCCGAGCGGATTTCCACCCGTTCCGGAGTGCGCAGGCCGATCTCCACCGCCCGCGGCTCGAAAAGGTTCGGCCCGGTTTCGACGAACACCACCTGGCGCACGCCGGAATCGAGGACGGCGGAAGCGGGGATCACAAGGGCCGGCGTGGCGTCCACTTCCAGCGTTACGTCCACGAACATCGCCGGCTTCAGCTCCAGGTCCGGGTTGGCGAGTTCGAGACGGGCCTTGAGCGTTCGCGTCGTCGGATCGAGATAGGGATAGACGTAAGAAACACGGCCCGCGAAAGAACGCTGGGCGTCATAGGGCAGCGACAGCGTCGCCTTCTGCCCCACGCTCACCAGCCTCGCCTCGTTCTCGTAGAAGTTGGCTTCCACCCACACCCAGGACAGATCGGTCACCATGTACAGCTCCTGCCCGGGCGTCACGTGTTGGCCCTCGCGCACCTCCTTGCCGGTGATGTACCCGGCGACCTGCGCCACCAAGGTGACGTGCGGCTGAGCCGTCCCCCGCTTCTCGAGATCGACGATGAAGTTCTCCGGCACCTCGTAGAGCTCGAGCCGGCGCCGGGCGGCCAGCAGCAGATCCACCGCGCCCTGCTTCACCTCGGGGATCGACGAGGTGGCGAAGCGCGCTGCCGCTTCGCGGGCGCGCAGGAATTCCTCCTGGGTGGCGAGGAGCTCCGGCGAGTAGACGTCGAGGACGGGCTCGCCCTTCCGCACGTACTGCCCCATGGAGGTGACGTAGAGCTTCTCCACGTAGCCGTCGATGCGCGTGTGGATGTGTCGCACGCGCGATTCGTCCGGGACCACGGTGCCCACCGTCCGCACCTGGCGCGCCACGCTCTCCCGGCGCGCGACGGCGATCTGGATGCCGGCGAGCTCACGGCCGCGTTCATCCAGGGTGACCGGCGCCATTCCGGGCACGGTTCCGCTTCGCATCGCAGCGGTATCGACACCGGCGGGAGCGGGCATGGCCATCCCGCCTGGCATGTCCATCGCACCGTGCTCCGAGTGCGCCCCTCCGGTCGCCCCGGGGTCGGCCTGTGCCGCCACGGCGGGCACCTCCCGCTTCACCAGGCGCATGTTGCAGATCGGGCAGTCGCCAGGTCGATCGGAGACGTACGTCGGGTGCATCGGGCAGTAGTACTCGGCTTTCTCTTTCTTGCTACATCCGGCCAAGACCACGACGAGCGCGAGAAGGAGAAGGACCGCGACGGCAACGGCGCTTCGGCGCCGCTTCGAGGCGTGACTCGCGCGCTTCATGGCTTTTCCTCCCCGGGGGCTGGCGACGGCGGCGCCACCAGCGACTCGATCTCCGCCCAGGTGGTGTAGCGCTCGGCCTCGCGGCGGGCGAGCTGCATCCGGGAATCGAGCCACGTTTCGAAACCTTCGATCACCGCGGGGAAATCGCCGCGACCGGCGAGATACGAGGCCCGCGCCGCGTCCAGCGCCGTGCTGCTCTGCGGCAGGAACGCCTCACGATAGCGGCGCACCTGCGCTTCCGAGCGCGTCCAGAAGGCGGTGAGTCGCGCCACCTCGGCGCGGGTCGCCGCCTCGGCATCGCGCTGCTCGGCGCGCGCCATCTCCAGCTCCTTTTCGGCCGCCCGAACCAGCGGCTTCGTCCGGCCGCCGCGCCAGAACGGCAGCTCGGTGCCGATGCGTAGCGTGCCTAAGTAGTCGAGATCGCCGCGGTAGGCATAACCGGCGCCGACGAAGAAGTCGGTCGGGCCTTCCTTGCGCGCCGCACCGACCTTGGCTGCTGCCGCCGACACCGCGGCGCCGCTGGTGGCGAGG
>DASRJW010000041.1 GCA_035649275.1 Candidatus Krumholzibacteriia bacterium | reverse complement strand
CTCCTGCGAGCAGTGCCACGGTCAGGGCACGACGCACGGCGATGCGGGCTTCATCGCCCACCCGACGCCGGAGAGCTGCATGGTGTGCCACGACAAGAAGAACAGCCCCAAGTTCGATTACGCCAAGTACTGGAAAGAGATTGCCCACTAGGAAGAGCCCCACGGTTGCAGAAGGCGCGCCGCGGCGCTGCGAGGGGAACGGGAGCCACCGTTCCCCTCGGCGTTTGGTCCTCCTCGGCGCTCTCCCCGCTCTCCTTGCCGGCGGCCCGGCGCGAGCGCAGCTCGAAGTGCTGCTCCGCGGCGTGCCCCCGGCGGAGCCCAAGGCCGGCGCCTGCGGGCTCTACCGCTTCGAGGCCTCCGAACCCGACGGCGAGCGCCAGGTGGATTTCCATGTCTGCATCGAGTCGGTACAGCCCGGCGCCAGTGGCCGCGTGATGCTGCGGTTGTGGTCCGGCGACAGCTTGGAGACGCGGGTCGAGGTGAGTCGGGCGCTCTTTTCCGGCGGCGGCGGGGCCTTGCTCGAGCACGTGCGACGGGTGGTGCAGATCGAGCACGGCGAGAAGCGGGAGATGGACGCGGAGGAATGGCAGGAGCTCCCGGCGCTCTCGCCAGCACCGGAGCTGCCCGTGGTGGCCGATTCGACCTGGGGTCCGGTGCAGCACCAGGGCACCGGGCTCAGCTGCCGCGGGCATTACCGCGTCGAGGCCCGGGAGAGTAAGCAGCGCTTGGGCGAGACGGAAGTCGTGCAGGCGGAGCGCCGCACCCTCGAGGTCCTCACCGCGCCGCAGGCGCCGATTCTGGGTGTCGTCCGGGCCACGGCGGCGGTCTCGAGCGAGCGTCGTTTCTCCCAGCCGATTCCTGGCGTGCCGCAGCGCGGCCCCCGCCTCTCGCACTACCGCCTCGAACTCCTCGCCCTGGAGTCCCCCGGCCGCCGTTGATGCGAACGGCGCCGCGGTCGACGAGACCTCGCTTCCAGCAGGCGCGCGGCGACACTGTCTTTGACAGCTGCAAGCGCCTTCAATTAAAATGAATGCACTCGGATCTCAGCCCTCCTAGCCGTCGAGACGGTGCCATGGACCCTCACCTGAGGGCCTCCAAGCTGGACGAGGCCTTCGCTTTCATCAACCACAGCCCCCGCCCGACCCCGTCGTACCTGATCGGCCAGCGCATCCTGGATCTGCGGCTCCGGGACCGACGGGAGATGCGGCGACTCGTTCGGCGCCTGCTGTCGCAGGACAGTCGCTTCCAGGAGGTCCATGCGGGGCTCTGGGAAGCGCTGAACCACGACTACGGCAGCCAGAAGCTGGAAGAGGCGGAGTTCCGGGTCCTGGATCTCGAGGTCACCGGAAGCGATCCGCGCACCAACGGCATCATCGAGGTGGCCGTCTTCGGACTGCACGGTTCCAGGATCCGCCCGCTGCTCTCCACCCTTCTCGACCCGGGCGTGCCGATCCCGAGCAACATCCAGCGCCTCACCGGCATCGACGAGTCCATGGTGCGCGGCGCGCCGAGCTTCGCCGAGATCCTGCCGCAGCTGCTCCAGGCGCTGGAGGGCGGCGTGTTCGTGGCGCACAACGCCGCTTTCGATTACCACTTCCTGAAGACGTGCATCGAGCGCTTGACCGGCCAGCGTTTCACCGCGCCGCATCTTTGCACGGTGAAGCTGAGCCAGCGGTTGATCGAAGCGAAGAACAGCCGCAAGCTGCACCACCTGGCGCTGCAGCTGGGGATCCCGCTGCCGAACCGCCATCGCGCCCACGATGACGCCTACGCCACGGCGCGCATTCTCCTGCAGCTCGTCGAGTTGCTGCAGGCTCGCTCCATCACCACGGTGGGGCAGATGAAGCTCTTCGAATCCAGCCTCATCCCTGCCGAGGCCGCCCATGGCGGCAACGGCGCCCATCGACCCACTCAGGCCTGAGATCTGGAACCCCGGCGCACCCCGGCCTGGGCCGCGGCCGGGCCGCGGGAGGCGAGGCGCTGTCCCCGGCGGGCGCGGCGCGTCTGCTGGCGGCGCTTCCTCTCCGCCTCCCAGCGTTCGAACTCCGCGACGCTGGTGAAGTAGACCTGATCCCCGGGGCCGAGAGCGAACTCGCAGCTCGTGGGCTGGAGATCGCGGCAGATCTGCGGGCGGCGGTCGTAGATGCGACAGAGATTGTCGGCCCCGAGGTTCTCGCAGCGGGACATGAACTGGAGGAACCAGCTGCCCGCCTCCTCCACGAAAACGCGCACCCCCGGATGCATCAGATACCAGCGGATGTTGTCGAAGTCCTTCGCTGTCGTCGGCGCGTCGATCTCGGTGGAGACGTACTGGCAGCAGAGGGCGGTGCAGCGGGCGCAATTGGGGTGGACCACCACGCCGGGCGGTGGTGGAGCCGCGAGGACGGGCAGACGGATCAAAGGGAGCCTCCGTTCGGGACGGGAGCGGCGCTCAGAGCCCTGGGGCGTCGCTCTAGAGGATGTCGAAGCCGTCGTGCAGCGGCGCCGGGGCGAGTGGCTGCGCTTCCAGGGATTCCACCGCCGCCGCGGCCGGCCCGAGCCGCAACTTGCTCGCCAGGATCGCGAGCGCGGCGGCGCCGCCCACCGCGACGACCTCCACGCTCCCGTCCCTCCGGTTGCGCGCGTAGCCGCAGAGGCCGAGCTGGCGCGCATGACGGGCCACGAAGTAGCGAAAGCCGACGCCCTGGACGCGGCCGCGAACGACGAAGCGCAACGCACGCGACTCCACCGGACCTCCGGCGCGATTATCGGTCTCCCCGCGGGCCCGGTCAACGCGCACCCTCGGCGCGCCGCGCGCCACGCCGGCGGCGCACCGGTGGCCGAAGAAGCGCGCCTTTGTCGGCGCTGCTTTCAACGTGGCCCGCGTGCGGGTGAGCAGGCGTTGACGCCTCCCCGCATGTTCACTACGCTGCGGAGCAGACAAGGAGGAGCGGCCGGCACGGCCGCGCACACGATGGCACGACCGCTCCCGAGCGACTGGGAAGTCAAGGCCAACATCCTCGAGACCATCGGCAACACGCCCCTCGTCCGTCTGCACCGCGTGACCCAGGGTCTCGGTCCCACGATTCTCGCCAAGCTCGAATACTTCAATCCCGGTGGCAGCGTCAAAGACCGCATCGGCCTGCCGATGATCGAGGATTTCGAGCGCCGTGGCATGCTGCGCCCCGGCGGCACCGTGGTGGAGTGCACCTCCGGCAATACCGGAGTGGGGATCGCTCTGGCCTGCATCATCAAGGGCTACCGCTCCATCTTCACCATGCCCGACAAGATGAGCACGGAGAAGATCCGGCTGCTCAAGTCCTATGGGGCCCGGGTCATCGTCACGCCCACGGCGGTGCCACCGGAGTCGCCGCTCAGCTACTACAGCGTCGCGCGGCAAGAGGTGGAGCGGAGCGAGAACGCCGTGCATGCCAACCAGTACGACAACCAGGCGAACCCGGAGGCGCACTATCGCAGCACCGGACCGGAGATTTGGCGGCAGACCCGGGGTCGCATCGACATTTTCGTCGCCGGCATGGGCACCTGCGGCACCATCAGCGGCACCGGCCGTTACCTGAAGGAGCAGAACCCGAAGGTGCGGATCGTGGGGGTCGACCCGCAGGGCTCGATCCTCAAGCAGTACATCGAGCAGGGCACGCGGGGCGATGCGGTGCCCTACAAGATCGAGGGCATTGGCGAAGACATCATTCCGGCGGCGCTGCACAAGCAGTACGTCGATGAGGTGGTTCGCGTCGACGATCGGCAGAGCTACGCCATGGCGCGGCGGCTGGCGCGACAGGAAGGTCTTCTGGTCGGCAGCTCGAGCGGTGCGGCCGTGGCCGGAGCGCTGGAGGTTGCCAAGCGCGTGCCGGACGACACCGTCATCGTCGTCCTCCTGCCCGACTCGGGGGAGCGCTACCTGAGCAAGGCGCACTCGGACGAGTGGCTGAAGGAGAATCGCTTGCTCGAGGGCTACAATCCCACCGCCGGCGAGCTGCTCGAGCGCCGTCCCGCGGGCGTTCCCGCCCTGGTGCAAGTCGAGGAATCCACGCCGGTGCGGGAGGCGATCGCGCTGGTGCGTCAGTTCGAGGTTTCCCAGCTGCCGGTGCTGCGACAGGCGCAGAACGTGGGGGTGCTGCAGGAGGCCAAGCTGCTGCGCCTCGCCTTCGAGGATCCCGGCGTTCTCGACCGGCCGGCAGCCGCGGTGATGGACCCGCCGCTCCCAGAGATCGGCGTGCACGAGACCACCGATCGCGTCAAAGAGTTCCTGGCGCACCGTGATGCCGCGGTGCTGGTGCGGGACGGCGACCACCTGGTGGGAATCCTCACGCGCTACGATCTGCTCGACACCCTTCTCTGAAGCCGGGGCACGAGGATCCCGGGAAGCGAGGAGACCACCCATGGGTTTCAGCACCGATGCGGTGCACGCCGGGCAGGATCCGGACCCGCGCACCGGCGCCGTGATTCCACCGCTGTATCAGACCTCCACGTATCAGCAGGAAGGCCTCGGCAAACCGCGCCTCGGTTACGAGTACGCCCGCACCCAGAACCCGACGCGCACCGCTCTCGAAACCAACATGGCCGCCCTCGAGGGCGGCCAGCATGCTTTCGCCTTCGCTTCCGGGCTGGCGGCGATCGGCACGCTGCTGCAACTTCTGCAGGCCGGTGACCACGTGGTGTGCACCGACAACGTCTACGGCGGCACCTATCGTCTGGCCGACAAGGTCTGGCGGCGCTTCGGCTTGCAGTTCTCCTTCGTGGACACCTCGAGACCCGAGGAGGTGGTACGGGTCTGCGGCGAGCGGACGCGCCTGCTCCTCGTGGAGACGCCGACCAACCCCATCCTCACCCTTTCGGACCTGACCGCGCTGTCGCGCCTGGCGCGGGAACGCCGCATGTGGCTCGCGGTGGACAACACCTTCATGACGCCGTTCTTCCAGCGGCCCCTGCAACGGGGTGCCGACATCGTCGTGCACAGCACCACGAAGTATCTGAACGGTCACAGCGACATGGTGGGCGGTGTGGTCGTCGTGAACGATTCGGCGCTGGCGGAGCGCCTGCGCTTCCTGCAGAACGCCGTCGGGGCGGTGCCCGGGCCCTTCGACTGCTGGCTCCTGCTCCGGGGCGTCAAGACGTTGGCATTGCGCATGATGCAGCACGATCGCAGCGCCCGCGAGCTGGCTCGGATCCTGGCCAGCCACCCCAAAGTGCGCAAGATCCATTACCCCGGCCTGGCGACGCACCCGCAGCACGAGCTGGCGTGCACGCAGGCCACGGGCTTCGGCGGCATGATCTCCATCGATGTCGGCGGGCGGGAACACGCGAAGCTCTTCATGGAGGGGTTGCGCTTGTTCCTCCTCGCCGAGAGCCTGGGCGGCGTGGAGAGTCTGGTGTGTCATCCTGCCAGCATGACGCATGCCTCGGTGCCCGAGGCGGAGCGCGAGCGGCTCGGTATCAGCGCCGGCCTGGTGCGTCTCTCCGTGGGGATCGAGGACGTGGAGGACTTGGTGCAGGACGTGGAGCAGGCGCTGGAGCGCGTGCCGGCGGTAGCGCATGTCTGAGCGCGTAGTCGGATGCACACGCTGTGTGCACAAGGGGCTACGAGTCTTGACCGACTCCACCCCTCCTGCTATGGTGCCGCACCAAGTGAGTTCATCGTTGTGGTGTCATTTTGGAGTGTGAAGTATCGAGTTGTTCCCTTCGTATCGGTGGTGATGTGGGGGTTTCATTTTCCGTCCTTGGAGGACAAAATGAAGCGGAATGGGGATACGTTGGTCCTGGAACAGGAAGAGCAATTCGTCAAGTTCACCAAACTGCTGGCTCGGGCTTGGCAGGAAGGACGGGTCGACGGAGCTTTCCGCTGCCCCGTCTGCGGCATGCGGTTCCGGCAGGAAAAAGACAGTCTGGATTGTTGCGCCCGGGTCCCGAGATACTCCTCGTGACCCCTTTTGCTTTTGAGAGGCTCTGATGCGAAGCGAGGAAACGGTTTCCTCGGTGCGCACGATTCGCCAGTACTGCTCGGTCTGCAAGGCCACCTTGGACATGAGCATCGTGGACACCGTCCAGGACCACGAGGTGACCTGGCTCAAGTGTCCGCGTTGCAACGGCATCCTCCCGCACATGCTGTCCAGCGAGGAGGAGGAGAAAGCGTCGTCGTCACCGCCGGCCGAGCCGGCGGCGACGGCGGCGGCGGCGCCGGCGCCTGCCGCAGGGTGCAGCGAGACCGAGAAGCAGGCGGCGCAGGACTACGACGCCGGCGCCGAATACCTGCTCGGGCAGGTCGTGTACCATCGTTCGCTCAACAAGTTCGGCCGGGTCGTGGAGAAGACCGTCCTGCCCGGGCAGCGCGCCGCCATCCGTATGCGCTTCGAGGACGGCGAGGAGATGACGCTGCGCGAGCAGGTCTAGTCGCACCTCTCCAGCGCCTCCTCGCGGGGGCCACGACGCTCCTCGTGGCAGCGAGCGCAGGCTCTGTCTCTGCTCTCGGTCTCTACCAGGAGCCGGCCCCCTGGTACGACCCGACCTTCGCCGACACCACTCTCGCTTTCGGCACCGGCGCGTCCGCCACCACGGGGACATCGCGTGCCGCGCTCTTCCACCTCGGATTGGCTCCGATCCAGCGCCGCTCCTTCCGCTTCGCTGTGACCTGGAGCTACGTATTCCTCCGGAGCACGGAGACACCGGCCTGGGGGGTCGGCGATCCCAAAGTGTTCGTGGAGGCACCGCTCCTTCGACGTGCCGCGGTGCGGTTGTCCCTTGAAGGCGCCGCGCGTCTGCCGGCGAGCAAGGCGTCTCTCTTTCCCTATGCCTTCGGCGGCCAGGAGCTGGAGCTGCTCGGTATACTCGCCGTGCCGGCGCTTGGATTGCACCTCGGCGGTGGCCGGGTCTTCACCGAGCCGCCGGGGGATTCCAGCCTCACGAGCGCCGACGTACCGCACGCCACGCACGCCTGGGTGCTGCTCACGGGCAAAGCCGCAGGGTGGACGGGTCAGCTGCGCGCCGACGCCCTCGTTTTCGAGCTCGAAGGACACGCCCGCTGGCTCTACGAGGCCCGAGTGTTGCGCGGTGACCCGCACCGCTTCGTGACCCGTGTCGCCGCCAAAGCCGAGGCGGGACCGGATCGCATCTTCGATGCTGCCGTCGAGATCGGCTTCGTCACCGCGCTCCGCTAGGCCGGTGGCGAGGATCGCCGCCGACCTGCCAGGCACGCGCGGGCCTCGCCGGGAAGTGTCAGGAGCGTGGCATGCTCCTTGCGCGCGCGGAACCCGAACCGCAACGCGGCAGGGGGAGGCGGCGCATGACGTTCGCCCATGAAGAGACACACGGCAACGCGCCCACGGTCCTGGTGGTGGACGACGACGAGTTGTCCCGCCACGTCGTGGCCTGCAGGTTGACGCGCTGGGGTTTCGCCCCCGTGGTCTTCTCGCGGGCAGAGGCAGTGCTGCAGCACCTGCGCCAGCACGACGCCTGCGCTCTCGTCTCCGATCTCGAGATGCCCGAGCAAGACGGCTTGTCGCTGGCGCGCGCGGTGCGCCAGCTGCGCCCGGGATTGCCGATCCTGCTGCTCACTGCCCGGCGCGAGCCGGGTCTCGTCGAACGCGCCCGGGAGGCCGGGGTCTCGGCGGTGGTGGCGAAGCAGGCCGGGGCCGACCGGGAGCTGCGCGCGGCGTTGCTCCGTGTCCTCGGGCCGGCCGGGGGCACGGACTTCGAGCTCGCCCACTCCTTGCGCACGCCACTCACCGCGCTCAAGAGCGCCATCGACATCCTCTGCAACACCGAGTTGCCGGAGGCCCAGGGGCGCTTCGCGCGCCTGGCCCAGCGCAACGTCGACCAGATGATCGTCCTCGTCGAACGCCTCCTCGAGACCGCCTCGGCCAGACCCTGACCGGAGAGGCTGGAATCCGACCGCCTGGAAGTCCGGAGCCGTCGCCCGCGGACGGCGCCGCCGCGGTGCTGCATTCCGCGCCACGGTGCGTCGCAACCTTCCGTACTCCACGGGAGGGAGCGCGACTTTCGAGTCTGCATGCGGTCTGGAAGCATGTTTGCCATGCCGTCCGGCGCGGGCGCGTGCTGTTCCAGGGCGCAGCGCTGGTGTCGGCATCTGGTCTGGAGATGCGGGGCACCGAGCGCGGGAGCCGATGTTCCGTGGCTGCGGGCGCGAAAGTCCGAATTGACTGGAAGTGTCCGAACTCGATAATGGCACCCTGATTGCGGGGGCATCTGGACGGACGCGAGGTCGGCGAACTTCCGACCGCCCAGGTGCCGCGGACGCTCCGGCAAGCTGCCTGAGCCCGTGGATGATGTGGAGGAGGAGGACGTGATGTTCGACGAGAAGGTGGCAGCAGACCAGGAGGTTCTGAGCGGGAAAGATCTGGAGCACGGCTGGACCGTCGAAGCTCCGCGACCCACTCAGACGAGCCCTACAGCGGTCCCGACTAAGCCGAAAAGCGACCCGGCGCCGCGCGTGATCCAAGTGGACACGGCGGAAGCGCACGAGTTGGTCCACGGCATCACCACCGCCGTCGGTCAGGTGGCGAACGCCGTGGCGCCGGCAGCGCCGGTGACCCTGGATCTGGCCGGACGGCCGCTGCACGTTCCTGCCACGGATTCCACCAATCCCAAAGTGACCCAGGCGAGCGCGCGCATGCAGGCGTGCCGCGAGGGGTACCGCAATCTTTCCCCCGAAGGTCTGGCCGAGGAGAACGCCGACATCAACCGGCGGCTGACGCAGAAGTACCGCACCGAGTGCGCCCTACCCACGAACGGCGGCACGGTGTCGAAGAGCTACTTCTACGATTCGAAGACCATCGAACGCCTCGAGCTCGACCTCAAGCAGGTGCTGCTGGAGAGCGACGTGCCGCGCTCGACGATCATCGAGGTCTGCCGCTTGCGCGATCCGGAGGATCAGCGGGCGCTCGTCTTCGACATCCTGGACAAGAACCTGAGTTGCCGCGAGACGCGCCAGATCGTGCAGCTCATCGTCAAGCTGCGCTCGCGGCCGGGCACGGCGGTGCAGGAACACCTGACGCCGAAGCTCGCCAACATGCTGCGGCAGCACGCGCCGTTCTTCCTGCGCATGGCGTAGGCACGCTCGACAGCGCGCCGTAAGGGCGCGGCGATTCCCTGACGGGCCGGGAGCCTTTCCCGGCCCGTCGTCTTGGTGCGGTTGTCCGCCGGCGAATGGTGTGCTACAACCCGAGGGTCCTTGGCCGCGCCGACGGGAGGTACCACTCTGAGCGAGACCACGCAGGAAGCGGGCGTCCTCATGGAGAAGCTGGTGTCGCTCTGCAAGCGGCGCGGCTTCATCTTCCAGTCCAGCGAGATCTACGGCGGTCTGAACAGCTGCTACGACTACGGACCCCTGGGGACGGAGCTCAAGAACAACATCAAGAACGCCTGGTGGCGGGCCATGATCTACCACCACGACAACATCGAGGGCGTGGATGCGTCGATCCTGATGCACCCGCGGGTGTGGGAGGCGTCGGGGCACGTGGCCGGCTTCACCGACCCGCTGGTGGACTGTCGGCGCTGCAAGCAGCGCTTCCGCGCCGACCAGGTGCAGGGCTCGACCTGTCCCGAGTGCGGCGGCCAGCTCACCGAGCCGCGCCAGTTCAACCTCATGTTCAAGACCTTCATGGGGCCGGTGGAGGAGCAGGCGGCGGTGGTGTACCTGCGTCCCGAGACGGCACAGGGCATCTTCGTCAACTTCCAGAACGTTCTCACCGTTTCGCGCCAGAAGGTGCCCTTCGGCATCGCCCAGATCGGCAAGGCCTTCCGCAACGAGATCACGCCGGGGAACTTCATCTTCCGCATGCGCGAGTTCGAGCAGATGGAGATGCAGTTCTTCGTGCACCCGAGCGAGGACGAGAAGTGGTTCGAACAGTGGCGCGAGACCCGCTTCCAGTGGCACCAGTCCATCGGCATCCGGCGGGAGAAGCTGCGCTGGCACCAGCACGGCCCGGACGAGCTGGCGCACTACGCCAAGGCGGCTTTCGACATCCAGTACGAGTTCCCCTTCGGCTGGCAGGAGATCGAGGGCGTGCACAACCGCACCGATTTCGACCTCAAGCGGCACCAGGAGTATGCGGGCAAGCGCTTGGAGTACTTCGACGAGGCGCGCAAGGAGAAGTACATCCCCTACGTCATCGAGACCTCCGTGGGCTGCGACCGGACGCTGCTCGTGACCCTGGTGGACGCCTACCGCGAGGAGGCGCTGGAGGGAGAGACGCGGGTCGTGTTGCGTCTCTCGCCGCATCTCGCGCCGATCAAGGCGGCGATCCTGCCCCTGGTGCGGAAGGACGGCATGCCGGAGTTCGGGCAGCGCATCGCCGCCGACCTCATGCGCACGCACCGGGTCTTCTACGACGAGACGGCGTCGGTGGGGAAGCGCTACCGGCGGCAGGACGAGATCGGCACGCCCTACTGCGTCACCGTGGACTCGCAGTCGCTGCAGGACCAGACGGTCACGGTGCGGGACCGCGACAGCATGCAGCAAGAGCGCATCGCGGCGACGCAGCTGCGGGCCTGGCTCGACGAGCGCGTGCTCTACGTGTGAGGCGTGCGGGGTGAGGGGCGCGGTGGGCGCAGGCGCGGTCGCGCCGGACGCTCCTCGCGCGCGCTCCTGCGCGCTCGTCGCTCGACACGAGCGCTGCTCGCGCCTCCTGCGCTCGCCACGCGCTCGTGACGCCGGCTCGACCGCCCTGTGCCCACCGCGCCCCCGAGCCCTCGCGATCAGGCTCGACCGCCCCTTAGCCCACCGCGCGTGGTAAACTTCTCTATCCACCCTGCGGTGGAAAGCGCCCCCGATCGGCTCGAAGCACGCTTCGCCCAGCGTGCGGCGGTGGCAATTGGGTTCGATAGCCCATTGCGCCAGCTGCCGATGTCCACCGCATTGCCTTGCCTTCCGACCCGGAGGGCGAGAGGGACCCCAGCCCGGTGGTGTGCAGATCTCCTGAAGCACGTGTCGGCCTCGCTTTCCTCGTGGTGAGCGTGGTCTCGATCGGCGCTGCCCGGCTCCTCCGCTCCCTCACGCACAGCGAAGCAACCACGGTGGCGACGACCGCGAGCACCTCTTCGGGTGGGGTCACCCAGAAGTCAGAGCCACCGAGCTCGAGTCCGTCGGTGGGTCGGGCCGCGTCGGCACGCCGTGCTGGTCCCGGGGCAGCGTCGCGTGACCCTCAGGGCGTCGATCCGGTCGAGTCGGCGGCAGCGCCTGTGGGAGCGGAGGTGGCGGCGGCGGCGGGGAGCACGGTCGTGCAGCCGACGCCGAGCACGAGCGGTGCGACCGATGTACGCGCGCCTTCTCGTCTGCGGCAGAGTAGTGAGGTGCGCGTCACCGGACGGGTCGAAAGCGATGATGGCTCGGCAGTCGCCGGTGCCGTGATCGAAGTGCCGGAGCTGCGCCGAGGCACGACGAGCGACGCCCAAGGTCGCTACCAGATTCTCCTACCGCCCGGCGCCCATCGGCTACGAATCTACCGGCTCGACCACGCGGTGCTCGAGCGGCGCGTCGAAGTCCAGCAAGATGAAGCGTCGCTCGTCCTCGACTGGTCGCTGCAACGCCGCGACCTGCAGACCGAGACGGTGGTGGTGCGCGCCTCAAGGCGCGGGCAAGCGGAAGAAGCCGGTCATCACGTGATCCTGGCAGCCGACGTGGAGAAGCACATCGGTGCCTTCGAGGACGTCATGCGTGCCGTGCAGGCGCTGCCGGGCGTGGGCAGCGCCAGCGACTTCCATGGCGAATTCTTCGTGCGCGGCGCCGGGACACACGCCAACGCCATCTACCTCGATGGCATCCCGATCTTCTTCCCCTATCACATTCTCGGCTTCAACAGCATCTTCAACCCAGGGATCGTGGAGAGCGCCGAGTTCTATGCCGGCGGGGCTCCGGCCGCCTACGGCGGCGGCACCGGTGGTGTGCTCCTCGTTCGCAGCCGCGGCAGTCAACCGCAGGCGCATCGCGGCGAGGCGGGCTTGAGCTACATCTCCGCCCACCTGCGCGCCGCCGGCGGTGACGAGCGCCAGGGTTGGGCCCTCAGCCTGCGCCGCTCCTACCACGACCAGATCGTGCGCTGGGTGGACCCGGAGAACCCGAGCCAGATGCCGTCCTTCTACGACGCCATGGTGCGCGCACGCTGGAAGCCGTCGGACTCCCACCTCCTCGTCGGGGGCCTGCTCGTCGCCGGCGATGGGCTCTCCATTCCGAGCCCCGAGGCGAGCGCGCTGCGTCACGATCTCATCCGCGACGACAACACGCCGAGCGCGACTTCTTCGACCCGCGACCGGTTGGGTTTGCACAACAAGCTCGCCGTGGGTTCCCTCACCTGGCGGGCCCTCCTCGGCCCGAACGCCTGGCTCGAAACCGTGGCGGGCTACGTGCCGCAGCGGCTGGCGTTCTCGCTCGAGGGAGAGAGCGAAGAGTCGGTGAGCATCGAGTCGCGCACGTTGTCCCTGCGCCAGGATCTCTCCTTGCAGCAGGGCGCGCACCAGCTGCGTTTCGGCTACGAGGGTACGCAGACGCGGACGGAGGGGCTGGTGTCGGCGTACGCCGCCTTCCTCGGCTTGCGGCAGACCAACTCGGCGCTCAACGTGGCGGACCAGAAGGAACGCTACCAGCTCGACCTCGGCGCGACGCGCCGCTACGGCGCGCTCTATGGCCAGGACGAATGGTCCCTCGCGGGCGGCAACGTGACGTTGGGAACGGGCTTGCGTTACGAGCACGATGGGTTGTCGAAACAGGACATGTGGTCGCCGCGGCTCTCGCTGCGCACCAAGGCCGAGTCGACGTGGAGCGTGAACGGAACCTGGGGCGTCGCGCATGCGCTCCGCAGCACGCCGCTCGAAGTGCAGCCGACGCGGGGCGGCGAACCGCTGCGCGCCGAGCGCGCCACGGAAGCGACGCTCGGTGTGGTCCGACAGGGGACGGAGGTCCGGGGCGGCGTCTCGGGATACGTGAAGCGCTTCGACCACCTGGTGTTCGAGGCGGAGCCGGCGTACTACGCCAACGGTGCCATCGGCCGCTCCCATGGCGTCGAGACCTGGCTGGAGTTCGCGCCGCGTCCAGCGCTGTCGCTGCGGGCGCAGTACACCTGGTCCAGCACCGAACAGCGCGATCCGCTCGCCTGGACGCGGCGCTGGACGGAGGATCCGGTGAGCGGTGCGCGCGTCTGGGGACCGGTGGCGGAGGAGACCTACTGGTACCGGCCCCTCCAGGACCAGCGGCATCGCTTCGCTTTGGAGCTGGGCCTCAAGCACCGCGCCTGGGAGTTCGGCGCCCACCTGCAGCTCGCCTCCGGGCTGCCGTACACGCCCGTCGTCGCGGTGGAAACCGCTGCCAACGGGACGGCCTACGGCATCGTCGGGCGCAAGGGCACCGCCTCGTTGCCGGCGTACCAGCGGCTCGATCTCAAGCTGCTCCGGCACTTCCACGGCAAGTCCGTGGACTGGCGCATCTTCGCCGAGGTCCTGAACGCCACCGCGGCGGAGAACGTCTACATGCAGCGCTGGAACCGCGCCTACACGCAGCAGTACTCCGTGACCATGCTGCCGCTGCTTCCCACCCTCGGCGTCGAAGCCAGCTTCTGACCGACCTGGAACGAAACTTCCAAACCACGCCGTAGGGACCGTGTACGGACGTTCTCGGGTTCCAGGGGACACGATGCGCAGCCGCTTCCTGCCTTTTTTCCTGACGCTCCTCCTGCCTTGGCCGCTCGCCGCGGCCAACCTCTATGGCTTGGCTCGGGGAGGCACGAGCTACGTGGCCGCCCGTGACGACGGCGCCGCCTATCGAAGCGGCGCCGGTGCCACCACGTGGACCGTGCAGGACACTGGCAGCAGCGGGGCGCTACGGGGCGTGGCCTTCCTCGCCGGCATCTTCGTCGCTGTCGGCGACGGCGGCCGCGTGGTGCGCAGCAGCGACGGTGGCCTCGGTTGGAGCGACGAAACCACACCGGTGAACGTGACGCTTCGCGACGCCACCTCCCACTCCACCTTCCTCGTTGCGGTAGGGAATGGGGGGACGACGCTGCGGCGATCCTCCACGACCGCGGTCTGGGACACGACGCTCTCGCCCGGACCGGCGGCGCTGCACGGCGTGGCCTCGAACGGCACGATTCTCGTCGCCGTCGGCGACCAGGGCACGGTGCTGCGCAGCACCGATCAGGGTCTGTCGTGGGCACGCCAAGCGCTCGCCGGCGCGCCAGCTCTCCGCGGTGTCTGCGCCAGCGGCGCCACCTTCATCGCGGTCGGCCTGGGAGGCGTGATCCGCCGGAGCACCGATTCGGGCCTCAACTGGTCCCCGGTGACGAGCCCGAGCGGGGAAGATCTCTTCGACATCGCTACCGATCCCGGTGTCTTCGTCGCCGTCGGAGCGCAGGGAACGATCCTGCGTGCTGCGGGGTCGGGTGCGAGCGGTAGCTGGTTCGAGGTTCCGACGCCGCGCGCGGTCACTTACCGCGGCGTCCTCTTCGACGGCACGCAGTTCCTCGCCGTGGGCGACGCGGACGTCGTGGTGCGCAGCATCGACGGCAGCCTCTGGCAGCAGGTGGCGATCACCGCCGTGCACTGGAGCGACGTGAAGCAGCTCTTCCGAGGCAGCGCACGGTGAGCTCGGTTCTTCCCTAGACGACCACATTCGCCTCTTTCCCCCGAAGGCTGCTAGACTCGCCCCAATGGCGACGAAGCGCGTGCTCCTCGCCGGCGCGGGAGTCGCCGGCCGCATGGCCCTCGAAGAGGTGCGCAAGCACCCCGAGGCGAACCTCGTTCCCGTCGGCTTCCTCGACGACGACCCACAATTGCAAGGCAAGCAGGTGGCGGGCTTGCCCGTGCTCGGTCGGCTCGAGGCATTGGTGGAGGTCGTGCAGGCAGAGGCGGTCGACGAGGTCCTCATCGCCATCCCCACCGCTCACGGCCCTCTCGTGCGTCAGCTCATCGCGCTCTGCGCCCAAGCGCGAGTGCCATCACGCATCGTGCCCGGCCTCATGGAGATCATTCGCGGCGACGTGCACTTCGAGCAGATCCGGCCGGTGCGGCCGGAAGATCTGCTCGGCCGGGAGACGGTGGAGCTGGTCGAAGAGCCGGTGCGCGAGGTGCTGCGCGGCAAGCGCGTCCTGGTCACCGGCGCTGGCGGCTCCATCGGCCAGGAGCTGTGCCGGCAAATCGCGCGCTTCGAACCCAAGCACCTCGTGCTTCTCGGTCGGGGCGAGAACTCGGTCTTCGAGATCGAGACCGAGCTGCGGGATCTGCATCCGCAGCTCGCCCTGGAGCCGGTCATCGCCGACATCCGGGACGGTGAGGCGATGCGGCGCACCTTCGGGCAGCGGCGGCCGGAGATCGTCTTTCATGCCGCGGCGCACAAGCACGTGCCCTACATGGAGCACTTCGCCAGCGAGGCGATCCTGAACAATGTGTGGGGCACGCTGCAGGTGGTGCGGGCGGCGCAGGAGTGCGGCACCGAGCGCCTCGTCTTCGTTTCCACCGACAAGGCGGTGCGGCCCCGGAGCGTCATGGGGGCGAGCAAGCGCTTCGCCGAGCACCTGTTGCAGGCCATGCAAGCAGCGGGGAGCCCGACGCGACTTCTCGCCGTCCGCTTCGGCAACGTTCTCGCCAGCCGCGGCAGCGTGGTGACGCTGTTCCAGGCGCAGCTCCGCCGCGGCGTGCCCCTCACCGTCACCCATCCCGAAGCGACGCGCTACTTCATGACCATCCGCGAAGCGTGCCTGCTGGTGCTGCAAGCGTCGGCACTGGGACGGGGTGGCGAGGTGTACACGCTGCGCATGGGCGAGGCGGTGCGGGTGCTGGATCTGGCGCGCACGCTGGTGGCCCTCTCCGGCTTCGATCCCGAGCAGGTGCCGATCCGCTTCACCGGGATGAGGCCCGGGGAGAAGCTGCACGAGGAGCTGCAGGCCGACACGGATGCGACCCTGCCGTCGCCGCATCCGCAACTGCTCGTCGCGCGTCTCGGGCCGTTGCAGGTGACCGACGCCCTCGCCGCCGCTGCAGAGCTCACCGCCCTCGCCCGTGACGGCGCCGACGCAGCGATCCGCAGCCGCCTCGCCGCCATCCTTCCGGACTACTCGCCTCCCTCGGATTGAAAACGGCTTCGAATCGAAGGGGTGATGGCGACGAGCAGGG
>DASRJW010000040.1 GCA_035649275.1 Candidatus Krumholzibacteriia bacterium | reverse complement strand
GGCGGTGGGCCGCCGGATGGCGGGCGCTCGCCGTTGCCGAGCCAGCCGCGGCGGCGGAAGTAGATGAGGAGGTAGCCGGCCACGCCGGCCATGAGGCCGAGGGCGATGGGGTAGCCCCAGCGCCATTTCAGCTCCGGCATGCTCCAGGGCGAGCTCTGGGTATCGAAGTTCATGCCGTAGACGCCGGCGATGAAGGAAAGGGGGATGAAGATCGTCGAGATGATGGTGAGCACCTTCATCACCTCGTTCAGCCGCTGGCTCAGGCTCGAGAGGTAGAGATCCATCAAGCCGGCGGCGAGCTCGCGGAAGGACTCCAGCAGTTCCAGCAGCTGCACCGAATGGTCGTAGCAGTCCCGCAGGTACACCCGAGTGCTCTCGGTGAACGGCGGCGTCTCCTCGCGGCTGAGCACCGCCAGCATCTCCCGTAAGGGCCACAGATAGCGGCGTAGGGCGGCGAGATCCTGCTTGATGTTGTGCAGGCGGGCCACGGCGGCAGGGCTCGGGTGCCGGAGGATTTCGTTCTCCATCTGCTCGATGAGATCGCCGTAACGCTCCAAGATGGGGAAGTAGCCATCCACGAGGGCGTCGAAGAGAGCGTAGGTCAGGTAGTCGGTGCCGCTGCGGCGCAGGCGCGGCCCGTCCTTGCGGATGCGCTCGCGCACCGGATCGAGGCAATCGCCCGGGCGCTCCTGGAAGGTGAGGACGAACTTCGCGCCGCAGAACAGGCTGAACTGCTCGGTGTCCAGAGGGTCGGCAGAGTTGGCCATGCGACCGACGATGAACTGCACGTCACCGTAGCGCTCCGACTTCGGGCGCTGGTGCGTGCCGATCACGTCCTCCAGCGCCAGGCGATGGAGGTCGAACATCTCGCCGAGCCGCTGCACCACGGTCGAATCACCGAGACCGTCCACGTTCAGCCAGGTCACGCGGTATTCGGCGACGAAGCGCGGCAGCTCCTCGAGATCGGTGATTTCCTGCTCGATGTGTCGGGTCTCGTCATAGGCGAGCACGGTCAGCCGTGGACGCGGTGCCTCCGGGTCGGGCATGAGCAATCCTGGCGGCGACCCGGCGCGGGAGCGGCGTTGGGCCGGGTTGCGGCGGCGCTTCACCTTCATCGGGTCCCACCCTCCCACCCAGGGCTTCGCCAGCGCCCGCCGCGGCGGGCGGCGCAGAGAGTATCGCTCCTCTCTGGTGTTGTCGATCAAGACCGCAATGCGGCGGGAGGCGGTGCGCGCCTTGGTGCCGACGAGGGCCCCGTGAGCGTCGGCAGCGTGAACGTTGGGGTGGGAAGGTTCAAACGCGGAGCAGGAAAGCTCGCGCTGGCTGCCCGGTGGCACCAGTGATCGCGCTGGCGTACAGGGTCACTTGCCTGGTGTACACGGGCAGTGACGCTTCGATGTCGTGGTCGGTCTTGAAGTCCACCACGATCCAGCGGCCGTCCTCGAGGAAGGCGAGATCCACCACGCCCTCGAGCAGAGTGCCCGTCGGGTCGCGCCAGGTCACCGGCGTTTCACGCCGGCAATGACCCAGGGTGGCAGCGGTGCGGGCCCGCTCCAGGAGCGGGTGTTGCAGCACCCGTGTCACCAGCGTGCGAGCCGCCGTGACCTCGATGGCAGGAGCGCCGACGATGCGGGCCTGCAGCTCGACGAAGAGCCGCACCTGCTCGTCGCCCGCGTCGAGAGGGATGCCGCCCAGGACGGCGTGAACGAGGGTGCCGAAACGTGGGCCCCGCGGGCGCTCCGGCGCCACGGGCAAGAGAACGAGTTCGACTCCGGCCGGTGCCGCGGCGGCCGTGCGGTCACGCGCCGCCTCCGCTTGCGAGTAAGCAGTGACCGTCTGCACCTGCAGGCTCGGTGTCGCCGCGTGTTCGAGCGTGGCCTGCCGGGCCGCGGCCCAGTCACGGTAGGCAGCCGCATCGCGCCGGACCTGTTCAGGGTCGGCTTCCCGACCCAGGAGCTCCTGCTGGCGCAGGCCGAAGTTCATCGGCACATCGAGGGTGAGGAGGTGCGGATCCCACCACACGACCTCGTGCTCGCTCCGCCCGATGCTGCCCACGATGGGTGCAGAGGTGCTGCCTGGAGGCGAGGCGGGTGGCGCAACCCGAGAGAGGGGACCCGCGAGCACGTGCTGGCCCGGATGCACATTCGGATCCAGGGCACGTTCCATCGGCGCTTCGACGACGCTCGACTTGCCGAAGCGCGGACACCCGGGCGGCTGGGAAGGCCGGTCCCACCGCTCCGGCGGCGGATACAAGGCCGAGAGCAGCGGTGCCACCCAGCTGTCGAGGGTGAGAGCGCCGGTGTCGCCGTCTTCCTCACGATGCGACGTTCGCCCCCAAGATTCGGAGCCGACGGCGGGGACGACGAGCAGATCCCGCGCCCTCGTCGCGGCCACGTAGGCGATGCGGATGCCTTCCGCCGCCTCGCGCAGCTTCTCCTCACCGCCGTGTTCGAGGAGCTCCGCCGGCGACCAGCCCGCGAGCTTCTGGGCGCAGAGACCGCGGGCGCGGTCGAGCCAGCGGGACGGTTCCCGCGCCGTGAGATGTGCCGTGATGTCCGCCAGGATCACCACCGGGAATTCGAGCCCCTTGGCCTTGTGCACCGTCATGATCCGCACGCCGTCGCTGCCCTCTTCCAGGATGGGGGCTTCGGTGGCGGTGCGCCGCTCCGCGTCTTCATCCACACGTTCCACGAAGCCGCGGAAGGAGACGCCGCCGCTGCGTTCGTAGGCGCGGGCCTGCTCGGCGAGGTGCAGGACGTTCGCCAGCACCTGTTCGCCGGAGGGGCGGAGGACGAACCCGGCGTGCGCCCGCGTGCCTTCCAAGAGGGCGTGCAAGGTCTCGGCGATGGGGCGGGTATTGCGCTCGCGATGCAAGGTCGCCAGGAAGGCGAGGGCGGCCGCGATGGGCCACAACGTCGCCTGCGCCTCCGACGCCAAGAGAGCGGCGGGGATCCGGAAGGGATGCAAGCGCCCGAAACGCTGGCGAAATTCGAGGAGCTCCTCGTCGCCGATGGCAAAGAGGGAACCGTGCAAGGTGGCGAAGACGGCGAGCTCGTCGTCGGGCCACTCGATGGCATTGAGCGCGGCGCGCAGCGTCTCCACTTCCTCGCGCTCATGGTAGGAGCGGCCGCCCACCAGCAAGTGCGGGATGTCTCGGGCCTCCAGGGCGAGGACGTAGCCGCGGGTGACGTCGCCGGCGAAGCTGTCGAAGCGGCGCAGCAGGAGGCATATGTGCCGCGGCGCGAGGGGGACGCGGGTGTCGGGATGCTCGCGGTCGCTCACCTTCCAGCCGCTGTCCTGTAGCAGCCACTGTACGAAAGCCGAGACGGCGTGGGGCAGGCAGGCGTCGATGGCGCCCTTGGTGACGTTGCGCTTGCCGAAAGGCCGTGGCACGGGGAGGGCGATGAGTGTCGGTTGATCGCCGGGATCGGGCCGCGCCGGCGCCAGCGGCACGTACTCCGCCTGCTGGCTCTTCCGGTCGCCGTCCAGGAGCGGAGCGAAGGCGGTGTTCACTGCTTTCTGAATGTTGGGCACGGAGCGGAAGCTGGTGCTGAGCCGGAGAAGGCGGGCGCCATGGCGGGCGAGGAGATCGCGCACCTCGAAATACACGCCGATGTCGGCGCCGCGGAAGCGGTAGATGGATTGCTTGGGATCGGCGACGAGGAAGAGCTTGCCCGGGGCGGGCTCGGCCTGCCGCCAATCGGTGGCGGCGGGATCACGGGCCGCGAGCAGCAGGAGAATCTCTGCCTGCAGAGGGTCGGTGTCCTGGAATTCGTCCACGAAGAGATGGCGAAAGCGCTGTTGGAATTCGACGCGGACGCTGGCGCAATCGCGCACCAGATCCCGGGCGCGGAGCAAAAGATCCTGGAAGTCGAGACGGCCGCTCTTTTCCTTGAGCGTGGCGTAGCGTTGCAGGACATCCTGGAATTCGAGGTGCAGCAAGGCGGCGAGGTCGGCGTTGGCGTCCCGGGCGAAGGCGAGGAGCGCCGTTCGCAGTTGCTCGTGGGCGCTCATGACCTCGTCGCGCCCGACCCCGGGGCCGTAGGACTTGCCGTATCCCTTCCGCGGCCGGCTCGCTGGGGCCAGCTCGACGAACAGCGACTCCAGGCCGTCGGCATCGCGCGGCCCGACGGCCTCGGCGGCCTGCACGTCGTCGCTGCACTGCCGCAGTTCGCGTGTTCCTTCGAAGAGCGTGTCCTTCTCCGGCTTGTCACAGCGCCCGGAGAGGGCGGCGAAGGCATGCAGCGCCTCCACGAGGGCGGCGATGCGGGCGTGGCGCTCGAAGCGCGGTCGAGCCCACGGGGCCGGGAGATCACGCCGTTCGGCCACGGCCCAGCAAGCGCTGCGCAGGCGCCCCACCGGATCCTCCGGTGCGGCGCTCGGGCGCGGGCCGAACGAGCGCACCGTGGCTGCGGGCGGGCGTGTGGCGCGGCGCAAGGCGCGGCGCAGACCCTCGGGGGGATTCTGCAGCGCGGTCTCGAACCAGGAATCGAAAGCGCGGCGGAACAAGCGCTGCGCTTCCGTGTCGTCCAGCGGCTCGAAGCGCGGATCGATGCCGGCCTCGAGGGAGCGCTCGCGCAACAGATCGGCGCAGAAACCGTGGATGGTCCCGACCCGCGCCTCCTCGAGTCGGGCCAGCGCCGCTTCGAGGCGGCCGCGCTCCGGTTCCTCCTGCCGCTGGCGCGCTTCCTCGATCTGGGTACGCAGGTGCAGCTTGAGTTCGCCCGCCGCCTTCTCCGTGAAAGTCACCGCGACGATGCGATCCACCGTGGCGCGGCCCTGGGCCAGCACGGCGACGATGCGGTGCACGAGCTCGGTGGTCTTGCCCGTGCCCGCGGCGGCCTCCACCACGACATTGTCGTCGAGGGCGGCGCGAATCTGCTTGCGGTCCTCGTGATCCAGGAGCTCGGCCACGGTCCCTCGTCTCGGGCCTGGGGTGGGAGTTCGCCGAGGTTCCGAGTCTCACACGCAGGGCGGCATCCTGCAAGGCGTTGCGGACGGCGGCACGGTGGGGGAGCGAGTCAGGCGTGCTGGACGGTGGCGCGGCAGGCGCGGAAGGCATCCTCGAGGTAGTCGTGCATCTCGATGCCGGCGATGTTCTCGATGCCGACGATGTGGAAGACCTGGCGGACATCGGGCCGCATGCCGGCGAAGCGGAAGTAGCCGCGTTTCTCGCCGAGCAGGCTGAGCTTGCTGATGATGACGCTCCAGCCGGCGGAGCCGATGTGGCTCACCTGGGTGACGTCGAGGACGATGTCGAAGACATCCTGGGAGTAGATTTCGTCGATGGCGCGTTCCAGCGCCAAGGAGTCCATGCTGTCCACGTAACCCTGCAGAACGAGGACGCCCACGGGTCGGCCCTCGATCATGCGGATGTCGCGGCGGATCTGCAGCATGTCCAGCTCCGGGTGTCACGGTGAACGGAAGAACCCCGGGCGGGGTTTGCCGTCCTGCTATCAAGAACGGTGCCCGGGCAGAGCCTCGGGAGGGGAAGGGAGGGTTGCACCGCGTCGCGGTGCGGGCTTCCTCGTGGCGGCGCGCGTTCGGCAGTGCGGCTTTCCGTTCCCGGGCTCCTGCTGCCCGGAACGGCGCCGTGCACCTGGCGCCGGCGGGATGGTGCTGCCTGCTTCAGGGGTATTCGCGCAGCTGTTCGAGGCGCGGAAAGGGCACCTTCCGCCGGCTACGGATCTCTTCATGGGGACCGCAGACGACGCGGAAGTCGCAGGTCCCGCAAGCCCCGTCGCGGGGCAGCGGCGGAAGCATGCCCCGCGCCACCGACTCGTCCACGGTCTTCAGGATCTCCCCGGCGTACTCGAGGGCGAAGGGACCGAGGGGAACGATGCGCTCGCGGAAGCGGCCGCGGGAAGTGCAGAAGAAGAGCCGTCCTTCGACCACTTCCCGGTGCTGCAGGGCCTGCACCGCCAGCGCATAGAGAACCGGTTGCAGCACCTCGCCGCCCCCGACGAGGAGTCCATCGTAGGTGCGATCGACACCGGTCTTGTGATCGGTGACGCGCAAGGCGCGATCGCTCCGCCGCTCCTCCACCAAGTCCACGGCGCCGCGGAGGAGCCATCCACCCGGAAGCGTGGCGGGTGCGGCGATGCTGCTCGGATCCGGGGGCGGAGCCAGGTGCGGGCTCGCACCCGCCACGGTGCGGAGTTCGAGACCGAAGGTGAACTCGAAGTGCAGGGGTTGCCAGGTGCGCGACTGCTTCGCCAGCGCCTGCAGCCAAAGACGCAGATCGCCGCGCATGATCGCCATCTCGTCTTGCCAGATGCGCTCGATGGCGGGCGCGAGCTCGTCGTGGTAGGCCGCGGCGACCTTTTCCAGTGTCGCATCCAGGACGAAGCGGGCTTCGTCGAGAGTCTCGTCGCCTTCCGGCAGGCGGCCGGCGGCGCGCAGGGTGCGCAGCGTCTCGGCCTGCACGTGGTGGAAAATGCGGCCGCGGGTCAAAGGGTCGAGCTGCACCAGCGCTGCCGCCCGGCGGCGCGGCTCGAGCCGATGGATGGCGCCGAGGAGGAATTGATAGGGGCAAACAGCGAAGCGCTGCAAAGCCGTCGCCGAGTACGGGCGCGCCTTCGGGCGGTGCGCCGCGAGCGCCGCTTCGGTGGCGGCGGTGAGACGCACGAGACCGTCTTCGGGACGCCAAGGCCGTTGCCAGCGCAGGTAGCGGACGCGGAGCGACCGCGCCAGGTGCGGGTTGAGCTCCAGGAGGTAGCGAGCTCGCCCCTTGTCCTCCCGACGCGGCGCGCCGTGCATGTAGCCGCCGAGCACGGCGAGGTCGTGCTCCAGGGCGTCGAGCGCCAGGTGGGGGTCAGGAGGTGCTGGCCAGGCCAGACGGGCGCGAGAGTGAGCCGCGGCCTCCCGTTCGAGCTGCCGGAAGTCGGGGATGCTGCCGCGCACGGCACGGGCCGCATCGAGGGCGTAGAAGGACGGCACTTGCGGTCGCCCGGCGCCGGCATCGAGCCGCGAGTAAGAGAGGAAGACGCGTTCTTCCGCCGCGCCGACCGCGAGGCGGAGCAGCAGGCGCTCGTCGCGCCCGCGCTGCTCCTGGGTGCGGAGCGAGGGCGCCAGGCGCCGGCGCGCGTCGTCGAGGAGCAGCGGGTCCTCCCGCGGCCGCTGCGGGAAAACGCGCTCGGTCAACCCGGGCACGAACACGAGACGAAAGCTGCGCCCGCGCGCCTGCTCGGGTTTGCCGACATAGACGCGACCCTCACGGTGGGCCGGCGGATCCACTTCGAAGGTGGAGAGACGCTCGGAGAGCACGCTCCGCACTTCCTCGAGCCCGGCGGGTCCGACGTCCGCCATGGGCAGCAGCTCGCCGAGAACGGCCAGGGTGCGCTCGGGCCGGCGGAGCACACGCGGCGCCAGCGCTGCCAGCTCCGCCACCCAGGTTCCCCAGGTGGCGCCCTGGGGCAACGCGGCCAGCGCTTCGATGACCGGCAGCGCGAAGCGCTCGAGGTGGCCAAGGTGCTGCAGGTCGCGGCGGAGCGAGGCCACCAAAGGCGACTCGGGATCGACGGCGGCGATGGCTTCGAGCTGGAGCTGCAGCTCCCGTTCGAGACCGCCCAGCCGGCGCTGCCAGCGCTCGAGGCCACCGATCACCGCGGCTTCCACCAAGAGCTCCTCCCATTTCCGCGGCGTGCGGAGCGAGCCTTCGGGAGCGGGCTGATCGTCCGTTGTGTCCGGTGGCGACGGGGGAGGAGCCGTGGCGGTCCCGTCCGCGCTGCTCGTGCGCGCCTCCGGGGCGGAATCGCCGGCGGTCGCGGCGCGCAGGTCGGGCGCCGGGGGCGCGGCTTCGGCTTGCCGGCGCTTGCCGCCCCGGGGCGAACGCAGGCGTGCGTGGGCGTGCGTTTCCGTGCTGCTGGTGAAGGCACTCAGATCCCAGAAGGTGAGTTGCTCTCCCGGTGTTCTGGAGGCGAGCGCCGCCGGTTCGAGCGCCGGGCCGAACTCCTCGGCCCGCGGCGCTGGCCACACCGGTCGCGGCGCCGGCGGGGCGCCGCCCGGCTCGAGCGGCGGGACCTGGGCGAAGGAGAGGTACTCGGCGAAGCGCCGGGCCGAGAGCCCTTCGCTGGCGCAGGCGAGCAGCGCCAGGAAGGCGCGGCCCGCCGGGTCCGGGCGCTGGGTGCCGCGGGCGAAATACGCCGGGATGCCGGCGCGCCGGAAGGCGGTGTCGGCGAAGGTCGAGTACGACTCGGGATTGCGCAGGAAGATCGCCATGGAGTCGAAGGGAACGCCGGCTTCGGCGGCGCGCAGGATCTCGCGAGCGATTTCCAGGCATTCGCGCCCTTCTCCTGGAGCGGAGAAGAAACCGACGCTGTCGTCCGGCACGGCGGCAGGCGGCGCCTCAGCGGAGAAGAGGTAGCGGCGCAAGTGCTCCAGGCTCGCCGTCGAAGGCGAAGAGAGCTCCGAGAGTCGTTCGGCTCCGAAGGACTCGAAGGCGAGAACGGTGGCGCGATCCCCGCTCGGGAGCGTGGCCAGTACCTGCGGGGCACCGCGACAGAGCGCACCCAGCAGCTCAGCCTCGAGCGGCGACGCCAAGGTCACATCGAGACACAGGAGCGGCATGGCGCGCAGCGCCGCATGCTGGGGCGCGCGCAAGCCCGCGAGCGCCAGGCGTAGGAGGCCGGCGCGATCGACGAGGTGCGCCTGTGCCAGGGAGGTTTCCGCCTCGCCGAGGAGGGCGCCGAGGTCGTTCTTCTCCGGCGCGACCGCGGCGGCCCGCAGCTCCTGCAAAGTGGAAGCGAGAGCGCGGGGAAAGCCGGGAAGAGAGCTGACGGCCTGGAAACGCGGGATCTCGCCGCGCTGCTTGGCGGCGAAGGTGACGCGCGCCGCCACCGCTTCGAGGCCGAGGCCGGTGGCGGGAGCGAGGGCGGCGCTCGCCATCTCCGCTGCCGCCAGGTGCGCCGCGAGCTGCACGAAGCCGAAGCGGTGCACACCGAAGCTGGGTGGCTCCATCTCGCGGCGGACGAAATCGTCCACCGCTTCCCGCGTCGGACCGACGACGAGGAGCTCCGTTCCGGGAGGAAAGGAACGGACGAAGCGCTGGGCCGCGTCCAGCCGGAGGCGGTGCGACGGGGCGTCGACGTACTGGATCACTGGCTCCGGCGCTCCCGCGCCGCGTCCACCTCTTGGCCCGACCCGATCGCTGCGAGGCGCCACGTGCCCTGTTCCTTGCCGTCCGCTGCGAAAGACACCTCTCTCCCTTCACCACAACGCACACCCCAGCCTATACTGTGCGCCACTTCCGAGCCAACCAGCGCCGGCGCGCGCTGGCGAGAAGGGTGGCAGCGGCGTTGTCGGGGTCGCGGCGGAGAGTCCACTTCGTGTTCCCGACCCTCTGGGACGCCCGCCAGCTCGAATGCTGCCGTCATGACTGGTCCGATCATTTCGAGGTCGTTCTCGACGAGCCGACCGACTGGGACTGTCCGTGGAACCTCGACCTCCACACCTATGTCGAAGGCGCGGTGAGCGCGCTCCGCGGTCGGGTCGAAGGTGTCATCAGCTCCAGCGACTATCCGGGCGCCACCGTGGCCGGCGCCATCGCCACCCGTCTCGGCTTGCCGGGAACGCCTCCCGCCGTGCTGGTGCGTTGCGCCCACAAGTACGAGGCTCGACGGGTGCAGCAGGCCGCGGTCCCCGAGGCGACGCCGGCATTCGCGCTCCTGGGCAGCAACGCTACGGCGAGCGGTGCCTGCGACCTCGGCTTCCCTTGCTTCGTCAAGCCGGTGAAGGGTGCCTACTCGGTGCTGGCGCACCGCGTGCACGACGCGGAGGAACTACGGGAATTCCTCTCCCGGCCTGCAGTCGCCGACTACTGCTCCTCCTATCTGCACATCTTCCGCCAGATGTTGGAGAGTTACACGAGCTTGTCCATGGACCGAGGCTCGTTCCTCGCCGAATCGCTCCTCGAGGGCGTGCAAGTCACGGTGGAAGGCTGGCGCGGTGGCACGACGGTGCAGGTGCTCGGCATCACCGATTCGGTGGTGGATCCACGGACCGGGAGCTTCCTGCGCTTCGTCTTCCCCTCCCGCCTCGACGACGGCGTGCAGGCACGGATGCGCGAGCTCGCCATCCGGATCGTCGAGGCCCACGCTCTCCGCGACACCTTCTTCAACATCGAGATGAGGTACGACGCCGCCCGCGACCGCATCGGCATCATCGAGATCAACCCGCGACTCTGCGGACAGTTCGGCGATCTGTACCAGAAGGTCCTGGGAGTGCACAGCTACACCCTGGCCTTGGAGCTGGCGACCGGGGGGAAGCCGCAGCTGCCGGCCGGAGCGGGAGCGCACGCCGTGGCCGCCAGCGTGCCGCTCCGGCTTTTCGCGCCGGCGCGGGTGGAGCAGGTGCCGGCGCCGGCGGACCTCGCTGCGGCGGCGGCGCTCTTCCCGGACACCCTGATCTGGAGCGAATGCGACGCTGGACAGGAGCTGGTCGATTTCGACAGGATCGAAGACGGCGCGAGTTGTCGCTATGCGGTGATCAACCTCGGCGCCCCCGACCGTCCGAGCCTGGATGCACGCCTCGACGCGGTGCGGGAGCGCTTGCCCTATCGTTTCGCGCCCCTGTGAGCCCCGCGTGGAAACGCTGATCGTCGTCAACAGTCCGAAGAACTGGGGTTTCCGGATTCCCAGCGTCGCCGTCGTCTCCGCGCGGGACTACTTGACCCAGACCCAGTACGCGCAGCACCGGGACGCACGGGTCTACAACCTTTGCCGCTCGTACCGCTACCTCACCCTCGGCTATTACGTGTCGCTCCTGGCCGAGGCGCGGGGACACCGGCCGCTGCCGACCATCCGCACCATCCAGGACGTGCGCACCCAAGCGGTGGTGCAGAGCCTGACCGAGGATCTGCAGACGCTGGCACAGAGGAGCCTGGCACCGCTGCGTTCGCCGCACTTCACCTTGAGCATCTACTTCGGGCAGAACCTGGCCAAGCGCTACGCGCGGCTCAGCCTGGCACTCTTCAATCTCTTCCCGGCGCCCCTGCTGCGGGCGTATTTCATTCGCCGCGAGGAGGCCGGAACGAGACCTGTCTCGGGGAGCAAAGCCCCGCCCCGAACCCGCTGGGAGCTGGAGAGCGTCAGCACCATCCCCGCCAGCGACGTGCCGATCTCGCACCGGCCCTTCGTGGAGGAAGCCGCGGGACGGTTCTTCGCCGGCCGGGTGAGCAGCCGGCGCCGGCGGCAATCGCAGCCCTACGAGCTGGCGATCCTCACCAATCCGCAGGACCACAACCCGCCTTCGAACGCCAAGGCGCTGCGGCGCTTCGCTCGTGCCGCCGAGGCCCACGGCATGAAGGCGACCTTCGTCACCCGGGACGACTACGGGCGCCTCGCCGAATTCGATGCTCTGTTCATCCGCGCCACCACCTCGGTGAACCATTTCACCTACCGCTTCGCCAGCCGTGCCGAGGTGGAGGGACTGGTGGTGATCGACGATCCCCTTTCCATCGTGCGTTGCACCAACAAGGTGTACCTGGCGGAGCTCTTGTCGAGGCATGGGGTGCGGACGCCGCCCACCACGCTGGTGCACGTGGACAACCTGGAGCGCCTGCAGGTCGAGCTGCGCTACCCCTGCATCCTCAAGCGTCCGGACGGTGCCTTTTCCCAGGGCGTGCACAAGGTGGACGACGCCGAGAGTTTCCGTCACGAAGCCTTGGCGATGTTGCGCAGCTCGGATCTCATCGTGGCGCAGGAGTTCGTGCCCACGACCTTCGACTGGCGGGTGGGAGTTCTCGACCGGCAGGTGCTCTTCGTCTGCCGTTACTACATGGCGCCGGAGCACTGGCAGATCATCCACTGGGACGGCGACGGCATCAGCGACCTGGGCCGCTTCGAGACCATGCCGGTCGAGGCGGCGCCGGCCCAGGTGGTGCGGACCGCGGTGCGCGCCGCACGCCTCGTGGGCGATGGTTTCTACGGCGTCGATCTCAAGGAGGCGGCCGGAAGAGTCGCGGTGCTGGAGATCAACGACAACCCCAGTGTCGATGGCGATATCGAGGATGCCACCCTGGGTTCGGGGTTGTACGACCGCGTCATGGCGGTCTTCCGCGCCCGGATCGAAGGGCGGCGGCAGGCGCGGCAGCGGCCATGACGCTCTCTCTTTTCGCCGGCTACGGCATTGAGCTCGAATACATGCTGGTGGATGACGAGACGCTCGACGTCCTGCCGGTGGCGGATGCGTTGCTGCAGGACGGTGCTGCCGGCGTGGTCTCGGAGCTGGAGCAGGGCGAGACGGCGTGGTCCAACGAGCTGGTGCTGCACCTGCTGGAGCTGAAGACGAACGGGCCGGTGGCGCGGCTCGAGGGCGTGGCGGCGCTCTTCCAGCGCGATTTGGCGCGGCTGCGCCAGCGGCTTCGGCCGCTGGGCGGCCGGCTCATGCCGACCGGCATGCATCCATGGATGCGGCCTAGGCGCGAGACACGCCTGTGGCCCCATGACGATGCCCAAGTCTACGCGGCCTTCGACCGCATTTTCGATTGCCGCAACCATGGCTGGGCGAACGTGCAGAGCCTGCACCTCAACCTGCCCTTCGCCGGCGACGCGGAGTTCGCGCGCCTGCACGCCGCCGTCCGCTTGGTGCTGCCGCTGCTGCCGGCGCTGGCGGCGAGCTCGCCCTTCGTCGAGGGGCGATTGCCTGGTGTTCTCGACGCCCGGCTCGCGGCCTATGCGACGAACTGCGCCCGCTTGCCGAGCGTCACCGGGGCGGTGGTGCCGGAACCGGTGTTCACCCAGGCGACGTACGAGACCGAGATCTTGGGCCCCATCGCCCGCGACCTGGCGCCGCACGATCCGGAGCGGATCCTGGCTCCCGAATGGGTGAACGCCCGCGGTGCCATCCCGCGCTTCTCGCGCTCGGCTCTGGAGATCCGGCTGCTCGACATGCAGGAGTGCCCGCAGGCTGATCTCGCCTGCGCCGCCCTCGTGTCCGCCGCGGTGCGGGCGCTGGTGGAAGAACGGTGGGTGGGACTGGAGACGCAGAAGAGCTTTTCCACCGAACCGCTGGCGCGCTTGCTGCAGGTGACGGTGCAGGATGGCGAACGCGCCCGCCTCGAAGATCGTGGTTTCCTCGCCGCCTTCGGCATGAGCGGCGGCGCGCACACAGCCCGCGACGTCTGGCGACATCTGGCGAAGGCCCTCGCCACGCCCGCCGAGTTCGAACGTCCGCTGGCGGTTCTCCTGGAAGAAGGGCCGCTCGCCCGGCGACTCCTGGCGGCCGCCGGTCCCGAACCCACCCGGGGTGAACTGAAGTCCCTGTACGAACGGCTCTGCGACTGCCTCGACCGGGGCCAAATGTTCGCCTGACATTCCAGAGGACAACCTCGAGCCCTCCCCAGTCGAGGGGCGGCGTTACGATTCTCCCGGCAGCCTTGAGACGCCGCACCGATTGCCCTACAGTGCTCCGGCACCGGCAGCGAGAGGTCCCGACCGGCCGTGGCAGGCGGAGGCGCGCCGTGGCTCGAACGCAGCAGCGCTCACACCGAGGACGAGTGCTTCAGGGGCTGGGGGTACGGCCGTCGCGCTCTCTCGTCTCGAGACGACGAGTCTCGCAGTGGCTGCTGCGGCTCGCTTGCGCCGCCGCCTTGTCGTTGCCCGCTCTCGCCACTCGCGGCGCGGCAGACCCGCCACCCGCAGGGGACGAGGCCGCGGCGCGGTCACCCCGGAAGCAGAGCCCGGACACCACCTACGTGCAACTGCGCGGCCTCGAGCGGGTCCCCGACGAAGGCAGTGCGGCCGACGCCGTGGCGCGGGCCCTCCTCTTCGTCCCTCGTACCCTGCTCGATGCCTTGACCCTTTCGATGGCTTACGGTGCTTACGTGGGAACCGAATCGTCGGTGCCGAGAGTCGTGCACGAGGTTCTCACCTTCGATGAAGGACGCATCGGCATCCATCCACTGGTCAGTGTCAGTAGCGGCTCGCGCGCCGAGTTCGGCGCCGAACTCGCCTACCGCGTGCCGGGATTCGGCGCCGGCGTCTCCGGCTTGTACGGCAACGCGGACAACTGGGGCGCCAAGTTCGACGTGGTCACCGAGTTCACCGCCGGGCAGGTCCCGTGCAAGATTCGGGGGAATGCTTTCATTAGCGAGCGCGATGACCTCGAGTTCCACGGCTTTGGCCCTTCGCCGCAGAGCGATCCGCGCAATCCGTTCCTGCAGGGAACGGAGTTCGTGCTCTTCGACCAGCGCCTGACGCGCGCCGCGATTGCAGCGACGGCCCGGCCGTGGGCACTCATGCAGTTCTTCTACAATGGCTTCTATCAAGAGCGCGACACGAGCGACTTCCACCTCGATGGGATCGCCAACAGCAACAACCCGGCGCTGGACGAGAAGCACGAGCAGTTCTACCAAGAGGTCGGGTTCCGTTTCGACACCCGCAAGAACGAGCGCAAGATCACCCCCGGGTTCCGGCTCGAGGCCTACGCCGGGCTGTCGAACGGCATCGGCGACGACCGGGGACGTTTCCGGCGCCTGGGGGTCGACGTCGCCCCGTACGTGCCGGTGCTGGGGCGCGACCGCCTCCTGGTGCCGCGATTCCTCCTGGACACCGTGGACGACCTGAACGAGGACCAGCCGCTGGCTTTCACCGACTACCCGCGCCAGCCGACTTTTCGCGGCGCGTCGCGCACCCAACTCCTGCGCACCGATCTCTTCTCCGCGGTGCCTTCCCTGGAGTACCGCTGGCCGCTCACCCACAACGTCAGCGGCCACCTCTTCCTCGACTATCTCATGGTGGGCGACTCGGTCAGCCACTTGACGTTCCATGACGCGCCGTACGCCTACGGTGTCGGCTTCGCCATCCAGGGAGCGCGGAGCGAGGTGGGACGCATCGCGGTGTCCTCGGGCTCCGAGGGCGTGCGTCTCATGATCGACGTCGGACTCGGTTTCCACGTCTCCGACCGCACCCACTGGTTGTAGCGGAAGGACCGCCGGATGAAGACACGAACCGCGCGCCTGCTGCTCCTCGCGTCGGCGGTCGTCTGCAGCGCCCCGGCCAAGCCTGCGTCGTATCGGTTCGCGGACAGGGAGGCCGTGCGGGAGGCCGACGATCGAAAACCCATCCCGCCACCGCAAGCGGCGGATTTCCACAAGATGTTCTACTTCGTCGACGTCGTGGTGCGGCGCCCTGCAGTCCGCAGCCTCGCCCCGGCCCCGGTGCGCAGCGCCCGCGACGTCAATGCGCTGGACGAGATGCCGAGCTCCAGCTGGTTCACCCCTCGGCTCGGCGCGCGCGAGCTCTCCCCG
>DASRJW010000039.1 GCA_035649275.1 Candidatus Krumholzibacteriia bacterium | reverse complement strand
ACGGCGCAGCGCCAAGTCGCCGGGCCTGAGCGAGGAGGCGCGCCACGTCCTCGAGCGCCGCGGCGTCAAGCACGCTTGCCACTCCGACGAGGTCCCGGATGCAGACGATGCGTGCGAGGAGCAGCAACATGTCCTGGAAGTGAGTGGCGTCGCCGCCCGCGCCAGACCGGAGTCGACACTCACTTCCAGGACATGAGTCAGGAGGCATCAAGGAGTAGTGGACAACCGCCAGCACGAGGATCACTGATAAAGCAACTTCACCGCTCCCCAGGAGTGGGCATGCATCGATGTTGGTTTCGCGGTCACACGAATGCAGCCCAGGCCGGGGCTTCGGAGCCCGAAGGATGACGGCGGATACCCTTCGAGGAAGACAAGCTGGACGCGGTAGAAGCTCCCTATCGGCGTGAATCTCGTGATCTCGATGGGACCGACAGTCTCCCAGAGGCCTCCGCATTGAGCAAGGGATCGTGTCTCCAGAATGACGTGTCCGTTTTGCATCGGGAGACAGGTGACTGAATCTGCCACGGGTACGATCTCGAGGTATAAGGGCAGTAGGTTGTCCGCGCCGTAGGTCTGGATGGAAACGGTGGTAGACCCGACAGCCCGGAGCGGGGGCCAGGAGACGCGACCGCGATGGAAATGAAAGAACGAGCCTGAGCAGATATCTGCGATAAGCTGGTCTTGGGATTCAACACAAGCAGTGCTGTCGGGTAAGCACGAGTATAGCTCTGTGTTCTGGGTGAAACTGGGCTTGCAAAGACCAATCAGAAGGGAGATCGCCAGAAAGTTGCGCGCCATGCTTGTCATCGATGTAGCCAGTTTCTACTTGAACAGGGCCTTCACCTGCGCCCAGGAGACACGCGTGGTCGTCGCCTGGGAAGCGGTGACGCGAATACAGTCGACTCCAGGGCTCGAGAAGGGGTGACCGTAGTCGTCGAGCCCGAAACCTTGGAGCTGCAGTGCGTACTTGCCACCGATCGAGACAATCTCCCTCAAGTCGATCGGCCCGAAGGTTTCCCAGGCCCCACCACAGACCTGAGAACCTCCCACGACGCCGACCAGGTAACCCTGATGCTGGGAGTACCCGGATAGGCAGAATTCCGATAAAACAGAGTCAGGCAAGGGAACGATTTCGACATACAGCGGGAGATTGAGGCTGAGCGCACCCCTCGTTTCCAGTTCGATCGTGATCGGTGCAACGTACTCGAGCGGGTACCACGCGTAGCGGCCCCAAAAGCGCCCGAAGGTTGTATTGCTGCAGGTATCGAAGATTTCGCCGGGAATTCGGCCACAGTCTGGCCAACCCGTCGGTCCCCAGCTGATGCACTTGTCGAGCCCGATCGCTGTTTGCGATGCAGCGGTGCCCGAGAGAATTGTGGCTATGCCGACAGCGACACCCACCAACCGCACGACCCAACCTCCCATGGTCAACACCCAAGAGAGGATATCTGGCCATGTTGCGCTTTCGCAATGCCTATGGGAACGTCACACAGTCGGGCCCGCGCCGGGTTTCCCTACTCTTAGAGCTGCTTTACCTGGCCCCAGCGAGCCCATTTTTCTGCGTTTGGTACGGCAGCCGTGTATGTGGGTATGGGGTTCGTCCTGTACCCATATGGGTCGGCGATGGCTCGCTCAAGTTGTTGGTTGTCGACCACTACAACTTCTGGGAGAGCCGTGCCCGCGACGTCGAGAAGCCTGCCGCTGTAGGCCATGCCGAACCAGGCCAGGATGTCCTGCTTCGAGAATCCTGTCTCGGCTTTGCTCGTCAGGCCACACGACGATCCGCGTCGCTCAGCGGCCCGTTTCGAAGCCCAGGCGTTCCAGGGCGCCGGCGGCCTTGTCGTTGGCCGGGTCGAGCTCGAGGGCTCGCTTCCAGGCCGTGAAGGCTTCGTCGCGCCGCTGCAAGGCGTGCAGCGCGTTGCCCAGGTTCGACCAAGCGGCGCTGGTATCGCTCGACCGCTGCGTGGCGCGCTCGTACATCTCCACCGCCTGCTCCAGCTCGCCCCGCCGATAGTAGAGGTAACCCAGGTTGTTGTAGACCTGCCCGACGCTCGGGTCGAGCTCGAGGGCGCGCTTGAAAGCATCCAGGGCCCGATCGTCGGCATGCATCTCCGTGAACGAAAGCCCCAGGTTGTTCCAGGCTTCGGTGAGGTTCGGATCGAGGGCTGTAGCCTGGCGGAACTTCTCCACCGACGTATCATAGGCGCCCTCGTGATAAGCGAGGACACCGACGTTGTTGAGACGGCGCGCTTCGTCGCGCCGATCGCGCTCGAGGAGCGCTTCGGCCAAAGTGCGCTGCTCCACCAGCAAATCCTCGGCGACCCGCGAGGAGGAAGACAGCGAGGCCGCAGCGGCGGCCACTTCCTGCACGTGCCCGGAGAGGGTCTGCAGTGAGCGCCGCATTTCCTCGCGCAGGACGCGCATGTTCTGGTTGTCGTCGAGGAGGTGCTGCAGGCTCGTCTCCATCTCGACGCGGGACGTCGTCGAGTTCTGCGCCACCAGCTGCTCCAGGCGTGCGCGCGTCTCCTCGGCCGTTTGGCTCAGGATGCGGCGGGTGCTCTCCAGGTTCTCCTGCAGGAGGCGGCGCGATTCGTCGCGTGCCTCGGCGACGGTGGCCCGGGCGGCTTCCACCGCGCTCATCTGACTCTTCGTCCCGGAAGCGGAGTCGCCCACCAAGGTGTGGACCGTGCCTTCCAGGTTCCGGATCCCGGCATGGAGCGTCCCCTCCAAGGTGGCGACGTTGTTCTGCAGTGTGGCAAAGCGCTCTTCCAAGGTGTGCACCAGATCGGGCGCGGTGCCGCGTCCTTCCTCGACCCGCGAGACCAGCTGCTCGATGCGGCCGGCGAGTGAGCCTTGCTGTCGATTCTGTTCGCCTTCGAGTCGCCGGAAGCCGCCGATCATCTCTTTCAAACTCTCGCGCTGCAGCGACCAGACCTCTTGCAGCACCGAACCCACCCCCGCGTCGCTTTCGCCCTCCTGCACCAACAGCGCCGTGGCGGCTGTGCCGACACCAGCCACACCGGATTCGAACAGGACGTCGAAGCGGCAGCCGCCGGCATGGAAGAAGCGGCACGGCTCGCCGAGGCATTCGAAGGCGGAGCGCGCGCTGTCGCCCTTGTCTTCCAGCGTCCAGAGCTGGGTGAGCGACTTCTCGGCGGAGAGGGACTTCTCGACCGAGACGGTTTCCACCGCCTGCAGCTTTTCCACCTCGTCCGGCGAGACCTCGATTTGTGCGGTGACCACCGGGGCTTCCCGCCTGGGCAAGGCGCTCCGGCGCTGCAGCACATCCTGACCGGCGACGAGGAACGGGCAGATCTTCATGACTCCTCCGTGTGCGACGTGTCCCGCTTCGCCGGGTGCGTCCGGCGCGGCGACGCGGCGGGATCGAGGTGCGTGCGCTTCTCCAGCACAAGCGCTGGAGGCTCGAGGCTCGACTCGAGGTGCAACTTGTAGGTGGCACGGGCGCGCTCCTGGGCCGGCTTGAAGCCGGGGAACTCGGCGATCAGGCGCAGGTACAGGACGTGGGCCTCGCCGTAGCGGCCGAGTTGCTCGGTGCAGCGCGCGCGGAGGTACAAGACGTTGCGGCGCAATTCCGCGTCGGGTACACCGTCCACATCGATGCTGCGGCTGACGGCGGCGGCGAGATGGGGCTGATCGTCGTCGGCGTAGCTGCGCGCCAGCAGATAGCGCCGCGCCGTCTCGAGACCGCTGCCGTCGCCGGAGAAGCCGAGTGCTTCCCGCGCCGCCGCGAAGTCCCGGGCCAGCAGCGACAGGCGCGCCAGCTCCAGCCGCGCCCGGAGGTTGCTGGGGGCGCGGGCGCTCGTTTCGCGCAGCTGCTCCATCTTGGCGCTCAGACCGCGGGCGCTCAGCTGCTCGAGGAAACCGTAGGCCTGCGTGTCGCCGCCCTCGTGTTGCAGAACCGACGCCAGGATCTCCCGGCCTTCGGCGACTCGGCCGAGATCCACGTACAGCGTCGCCAGGAGCCGGCGGATCTCCCGCTCGCGCGCCGTCGGGGGAGCGGCTGCAGCCTCGCCGACGCCGAGCGCCGCGGCCCCGGAGGCTGCTTTCGCAGCGGCGGGGAAGTAACGCGCCAGGGCCTCCTTCAGGATCGATGTCGCCGCCTCCATCTCGCCCTGTTCGCGCAGCAGCTGGGCCAGGTCCACTTCGGCGCCGCCCTGGGTCTCGCCGCCCTCGACGAGGAGGCGCAAGCGGGAGGGCACGGCTTCCGCTGCCGCGGCGGGGAAGGCGGTCCGGAAGCGCTGCAAGGCCGCATGGGCTTCCTGGCCGCGGGAGGCGGCCAAGAGGGTGTCGACTTCCAAGAGTGCGAGGTTCTCCGAGCTCGTCCCGGTCTCGCGCAGGGCGGCGAGAACGAGTGAGTGCGCCTCGGCGTTCCGTACCATGAGCTCCCGCAGACGCTCTTCACCCCGCGCCTCGTTGCCGCTCCGAATCTCCAGGGACGCCAGCTCGCAGGTGATCCAGGCCTCGCTCGGGAAGCGCTGCAGCGCCGATTCGAGCAGCTCGATGCGGTGCTCCGAGGTCACGCCGTCGGCGTGGACTGCCTCCTGCACCCGGTGGAGCGCCGCCTCGCGCTCACCCTGGGCGAGCAGGACGTCCCACAGCGCGCGCTGCGCTTCCGGCAGCGGTGACCTTTCCGCCAGGTGCTTCACCTCGGCCGCGAGCTGCTCGCGCCAAGCGGGGAAGCGACGGGCGAGTTCGGCGAGCAAACGGCAGGCGCGCTTCTCCTGTTTGCAGACCAGGAGTGCCCGGGCCAACGCCATCCCGGTCTCGGCATTTTCCGGGTCGCGATCCCACTCCACTTGCAGATTGACGAGGATCTGCGGCCCGAGCTCGGGGGCGATGCGCAACGCCTGGTCGAGGAGCGAGACGCCGCGGGGACGTTCGCCGCGACGCAGCCGCAGAGCACCGGCCAGCGCCAGCGCCAGTCCGTGGGTTTCGAGGCTACGGCCATGCTCGTGCAGCGTCTCCAGCACCAGGTCTGCGAGCATGGGATCGAAACGCACCGCTTCCGACAGCAGCGATACGGCCTCGCTGCGGTCGGCACGCGCCTGCAGGAGCGCCCGAGCCAGGACGTAGCGGGCGTGACCGAGCTGCGCATCGGTCTCGACCGCGCGACGCAAGCCGGCGATGACGCGCTCCAGCACGGTGTCCTGGCAATGCAGGGCGCTCTCGAAAGCGTTCGCGGCCGCGCTCGCCTGGCCGCTTTCGAGATGGATGCAGCCGCGGGTGAAGTGCAGGAACCCCTGTCGTGCGGCAGGGAGCGTTTGCGCCGCCCGCTCGCAAAGATCGCGGGCGTGGCGGTGGCGACCCGCGTCCAGGAGGCCGAGCACCAGCGGCCGCCATACCTCGTCGTCTGCCGGAGCGTGGCGGAACAAGCGGTCGGCGCGCCGGCAGATGCGGTCTGCCGCCGCCGGCTCGGCGCGCAGCGCCCGCGCCAGGAGTTGGGCGCTCGGCACCAGGTGGCCGGCGTCGAGATGCAGCTCGGCGGCGAGCTCCAAGGCGCGGGGGAGATCGCCGCGGGAGTGGAGCAAGGTTTCCAGCGCGGCGAGCGCCGGGTCGCGGAGCTCCGGCTCTTCGGCGACGAGAACGCCGAGCTCGCGCAGCGCCGTCTCCGCCTCGTCCGTCATCAGACTGGGGCGCAGCAGATCCAGCCGCAGCGCCGGCGGCAGCTGCACCTCCGCCAGCACCCGGGTGAGGCCGGCAGCCAGCTCGGGACGCTGATGCAACAAAGCTTCGATCCGCCGCACGAAGTCGTGCACGCGGGTCCCCGGCGCGGCGTGATAGTGCGCCACGGCGGCGCGAGCCTCTTCCTCCTCTGCCACTTCGATGGCCGCTTCGACGAACAAGGCGAGGAGCTCCGCCGAGAGGCCGTACTGCGAGGCCAGAGCGAGCGCCGTCTCGTAGAGGACGGGTGCCGGAGCCGAGCGCGTGTCGCGCCACTGCTGCAGGGCATCCGCAGCTTGCTGCGGCTGCCCCATGTCCATGAGCAGGGTGACGAGCAGCCGTCCCATGGCGGCACTCTGCGGCGCCTTCTTGTGCGCCGCTTCGATCTCGGTCCGCAGCGTCGCCTGGCGATCCGGGTCGGCATCGAAGGCGCGGCGGAAGTACGGTGCCGCCGCCTCGGGATCGCCGAGATCGAGGCTCAAGCGAGCGCGGAGCAGGAGGGCCTCGGGGTCGCGGGGGCGCTGCTCGAGGATCTGATCCGCGACGCGCAGGTTCGAGGTGACATCGGCGCTGCCGCGGGTTCCTTCCAGCTCGCGGACGGCGCGATCCACGGCGCTCGTTCCGGCCAGCGCTCGGGCGTACATCTGCCGCAAGCGATCGGTGGCATGCGCTGCTTCGGGAACCGCCTCCAGCACTGCGCGCGCCGCAGCGAGCGCGCTGTCACCACCCTTGCAGAGCTCCTCCAAGAGTTCGGCCGCCACTTCGAACTGCTTCTCCAGGAGCAGCAAGCGGGCACGCACCGGCAAGAGGAGGGGGCTGGCGGGAGAGCGGCCGAGCCAGTGCACGGCGCGAGCCCGGCAGCGAGCGTCTCCGGCGATGGCGGTGCACTGCTCCGCGGCACGCTCGAAGTCTCCCACCTGCAAATAACAGCGCCCGAGAACGAGACGGAGATCGAGGTTGTCGCGCGAGCTCTGCAACTCGAGCTTGCACAGGTGTCCCAGCGCTTCGGTCCATTTGGCATCGAGATCCAAAACGCGTTCGCAGGTGTCGGACATCTCGTTCCAGCGTCCGAGGGCCGCGAGCACCAGGATCTCCGCCACGAGGATGGCGGAGGTGCGCAGGTCGTGACGGTG
>DASRJW010000038.1 GCA_035649275.1 Candidatus Krumholzibacteriia bacterium | reverse complement strand
ACCCTCCTTCTGGAGCGAGGTACGAACCCGGAGCGACGAAGTGCAATGACGGAGCGGCGAGATGCGGTGACGGAGCGCCGAGATGTGGTGATGGAACACCGAGAGGTGCCCGTGACGCCGCGACGCGCGGCACCGAACGCCTTCATCGCCCTCAACAAGGACTGGCGATCGCCGCAGACTCTCGCCTTGCCGCAGGCGGCACGGGGGCGCCGCGTGCTCCGCGTCTGTCGCGACGAGGCCGGCCAGAGTGTGGAGGCAAGCAAGGCCGCGATGGCGGCTGGCGATGAGACTGCCGGCGCCGTTCTCGCCCTCGCTCCTGCCGAGATCGTGTATCTCGTTTGACTCCCACCGAGGTCTTGCATCTCGTTGGCCTCACGCAGAATGTTGTCTCTCTCGTTGGACTCTCGGCGGCGGCCCCAGGTCGGTGATCAGCTTGCTCGAGTCTCAACCGCGCGCCACGATATCTCGCAGTTGTGCGGTGATGACGGCGGCAGGGCCGTGGAAGCGCCGGCCGTGCCCTGGAAGCACCCACTCGCAGGGGTGATCGACGAGCTTCGCCACCGACCGCAATTGTTCGGGCCAGGAATACCAGGCGACGCTGCTCGAGGCGACGAGACGCTGCCGCGTGGGGGACCACCACAGGTGGTCGCCGGAGAACAGGAAGCGCTGCCGGTAGAGGAGCACGGTGTGCCCGGCCGTGTGCCCCGGCGTCGGGATCGCGAGCAGGTCGGGGTCGAGGACGACGGGAGCGGTGCCGTCGAGCCAGCGCTCGACGCCCGCGAGGCCGGCGCTGCGGTCGGCCCGGTGCAGGATGCGGCTGGCGCCGAAGTGCTTCGCCCAGCGGGCATGGTCGGCGACGTCGTCCACATGGGTGAGGAACAGCGTGCGCACACCGCCGAGAGATTCGATGCGCCGGACCAGCGGCCCGGCGAAGCGCGGCGAATCCACCAGCACGTTGCCTTCGGGTCGCAGGATCAGATAGCTGGAGGCGCCGAAAGAGCTTTCGGCGGCGAAGCCGCAGAAGTGCACCTCGTCTTCGATGCGCTCGGGGTACGCTGCCACCGCCTCGGCCATGTCATGGTGCTCCAGCGTGCCGATGGAACCGGTGGGGCAGGTGACGAGGGCCTTGAGGGCGGTGATACGTGCCGTTGCGTCCTGCGGCTGCCGGTACACCGCTGCCTTGTCGCCGGCGTCATGGAAGGTCTCAGGGGCGATGGCCCGGCATTGGTCGCAGTCGATGCAGGTCTCGTCCACGTAGAAATCACCCGGGACGTTTTCGAGCCGCCTACGCTTCGGGTTCGCCATGGCGTCCTCACTGGGTGAGCTTGCGGGGCACGCGGCCCGCCACGACCCAACGGAGCGAGCGGTGCACCTGCGCGTGCAGATCCCGCTCGCGAACAGGCGAGGCCAGGAAGCGGACCGCAGCGAGGAGCGGCACCGCCCGGTCCGGATGCCCGGTGAGGCTCTGGTGCTCCTCGATGGCGGCGAGCGTGGTCTTGAGCGCGTGGGCAACGAAGATGGGGCGGACGAAGCAGTCGCTGCAGTGATCCTCGAGGGCGCGGTACACGAGGTCGACGTTGCTCTCGTCTTGCAAGAGTCGCGCGGCGCAAGCGACGGCCTCCTCGCTGCGGCGCGAGCGGATCGAGTCCACCAGGGTCGGAATGGAGGCGGTGGCGGCGGCCTCCAGCGGCGGCCTGGCTGCGGCGGGCATGTCCATGGGCCGGCCCGTTTGGATGAAGGCCGCGGCTTGGAAGAGGAAGTGGAGCGCCGCCGGTTCGCGGAAGCGGAGCACTGCGTGGCGCACGGCGCTCGCGAAGGTGAGGCGGTGCGTGGCCCAGAGCCAGTTCTCCGCCACCTCTGGATCGGACTCCCAGCGCGTATCGAAACGCAGCAATCGATGGGCGGCGGCGGCGACGAGAGCCTGCGCCACCTCTTCCGGCGTCACACCGCGGCGCAGCGCCTCCCAGACGCCGTCCACGGCTGCGGCGCTGCTGCCGTCGAGGACGGCGTCGCGGAGAGCGGAGGCATCCCAGTCGGTGCCGGGGCGCGCCGCGGCGAAGACGGCAGGAAACTCGGGGGCGAACGTCGCAACGCGGGCGAAGCTGCTCCGCAGGTACGGCAGCCGATCCTCCCGCGTGCCGAGCACGATGCTGTAGACGAGACCCGCCTCGATGTCGCAGGCGTAGTCCGCGTCGACGCGATCGAGGAAGGTCACCGCCTTGACCAGGTAGATCAAGGCGTGGCCGAAGTCGAGGAAGTGGTCGGCGACAGCGCGGCAGAGCCAGCTCTCGATCTCGGCGCGAGGGATCCCGGCCGCGAAGGCGCCGCGCAGCAGTCCCTCGGCGCGCTCGTTGTCTTCGGCCTCGACAGCAGCGCGGAACTCCGCCCCCGTCGCGCCCGGAAGCGGAGTGGGGAGTGAGCGCACGGGCAAGCGCGCGTCGGTGTCGATGCAGAGCTCGAGAACGGGCGCCACGATGGCGAGGGCCGCGACGCCGCGCTGGCGGCCGAGCAGACCGGCGCTGTCGGCTGCCACCGCCAGCACATGACTGCTCCCGTACTCGGCGTGGAGCGCATCGTAACGGCCCACGTCGGCCAGGAGCCGCAGCGGCGCGTAGCCCGAGTGCAGCAAGCGCGCCGCCTCACGCAAGGCCTGGCCAGTATCGCCCTGGTGGAACGCGTCGTCGAGACCGGCGCGCAAACGCGGCCAAGTCGCTTCCGGTGGAGGTTCCGCCAAGTTCACTTCGACGACACCGTCCACGATGCGCACGGGATAGGAGCGGGCGCCTTCGCCTCCCAGGAGGCAAGTGCCGTCGCGCACGTCGAACTTCCAGTTGTGCCAGTTGCAGGTGAGGGTGCAGTCGTTGAGATTGCCTTGGGCGAGAGGATAGCCTTCGTGCGGGCAGCGGTTGTCGAGAGCGAAGACGGCGCCGGCCTCGGTGCGCCCGATCACCAGCTGAGTACGATGCATCTTCCAAGTCGTGAGACTGCCGGGGGCGAAGCTCTCGAGCTCACCCACCCGTTCCCAGGCGCTGGCGACCTCGAGCATGCGCACCTCCAGCGACCTCCAAGGGTGGGCCGGACTCGAAAATAAGTCAAGCAGAGACTTGCTTAATTCAGGGACCCGGCGTTACCCTCGGCGCATGCGGAAGAAGAGCGACGAGAACCGGGGGCCCGGGCGTGGGTCGGCGCCGGCCAGCGCCAGCGGCCGAGACGGCGAGGCCACCCGGGGCCGCATCCTCTTCCTTCTCAAGACCCGCGGGCCCGAGCGAACCGCCGCCATCGCCGCCCGCCTGGGCTGCACCCCGATGGGGGCGAGGCAGCATCTGGCGCTCTTGCAAGAGGATGGGCTCGTCGACTTCGAGGCGCGCCGCCGGGGTGTCGGACGCCCCGCTCGCTGGTGGCGCCTCACACCTGCTGGCCAGGCCCGCTTTCCCCAGGGCTACGCCGAGCTCACCGTGGAGCTGCTCGGGAGTCTCCGCCGCGCCTTTGGTGCCCGCGGTCTCGAACGCCTGGTGTCGGCGCGCACACGGCAGCAGCGCCGCGACTACAGCCAGCGTTTACCCGCGCCCTCGTCGCCCCTGGCGCGCCGTGTCGCGGCTCTTGCACGCCTGCGCCGCTCCGAGGGTTACATGGCGGACTGGCGCCGCCAGCGAGACGGCAGCTATCTCCTGGTAGAAAACCACTGTCCGATCTGCGCCGCGGCGCAAGTGTGCCAAGGCCTCTGCGCCGGCGAGCTCGACCTCTTCCAGAGTGTTCTCGGCAAGGACGTGGTGGTGGAGCGGACGGAGCACCTCCTCGCCGGGGCGCGGCGCTGCGCTTACCGCATCGGGCCCGCCGCGCCAGGAACGGAGTGAGGGCGGGAGGGGAGCGCAGCGCGTATACTGTGACGGTGCGGCGCAGCCGGACCGCTGCACGGTCCACTGCAGATTCTGGCGGTGTTTCGGTAGGCGAAAGAAGGATGCCGCGATGATCCATTCGTCCGAAAGCACTCAGATCGCGCGCAAGCTGGAAGCCGGGATGAAAGAGTGGGTGCGGCAGGGATTCCAGCCCGCCTTCGAACAGAAACATTTCGAGAGCGCGCCCCGCTGGCTGGCGCTCCAGAAAACCGGCAGCGAGCTCTGGCTCGACACCGGCGACATCCAAGGGATTTCCGGACTGTGGAGCGCGGAGTTCCGCGGTCTCACGACGAACAACACTCTCCTCAACGCCGAGGTGCAGCGCGGCCAGTACGACGACCTGGTGCGGAAGACGGCGAAGCGCCTGCGCGAGCTCGAGCCGGAGATCCCCGAATCGCTGCTCGTGCTCGAGATCGCCTTCGTGCTCAACGCCTATCACGGGCTCCGTCTGGTGGAGCGCTTTGATTCCTGGGTGAGCGTGGAGGAGCACACCGATCTCGCCGACGACGTGGAGCTGGCCGTGCTCTACGGCAAGCGCTTCCACGCCATCTGCCCGGAGCGCTTCATCGTCAAGCTGCCGCTGACGCCGGCAGGCTTGCTCGGCATGCGCAAGCTACGCCGCGCCGGCGTACCGGTCAACTTCACCCTCGGGTTTTCGGCGCGGCACAACGTTCTCGCCGCGCGCCTCGGCGACCCGAGCTTCGTCAACGTCTTCCTCGGGCGCCTCAATGCCTTCGTCAGCGACGCAGGCCTCGGCAGCGGCACCGGTGTGGGAGAGAAGGCCACCGCCGCCAGCCAGGAGGCGATCCGGACGCTGCGGCGCGAGAAGCGGGCGGCGACTCGGCAGATCGCCGCGAGCTTGCGCGGCAGCGAACAGGTGTGGACGCTGGCGGGCACCGATGTCCTCACCATTCCGCTCGCCGTCGCCAAGGGCTACCGCGATGCCGCGACAGCGCCACCCACGTCTGCAGGACCGGCGGCCGCGGACATCCGTCCCGAGGTGGAGGCGACGGCGCTCCGGGAGCTGCGCTTCGAGACCTTGTGGGCGATCACACCGGAGCTGGTGGCGGCGGCGGACGCGCTCACGCGCGCCGATCTCGATTCGATGCGCCCGTCCGACCTGGTGGCGACGCTCCGCCGGCACGGCGTCCACGATATCTTCCCCGACTACACGGCGACGGAGATCGAGACGATCCGCAAGGACGGCAAGATCCCGAAGCTGGAGCGCTGGCGGGAACGCCTGCGGGCCGGGACGACGTCCCTCGATGGGCTGCTCAACATCAGCGGCTTGCACTCCTTCGCCGCCGATCAGGAGCAGCTCGACGCGCGCGTGCGCGGCTTGCTGGGCTAGGGCACGACGGCCAGTCCCACTGGTCGCAGCGACCCAACGGGAGGGGCATGGTGGACGAGCTCCGCACCCAGGTGGAGCGCATGCTGCGCGGCGACGGCGCCCACGCCACCTACGAAGACGTGCTGCGCACCTTCCCGTCGCGCTGGGCGGGGGAACGCATCCCGGATCTGCCGCACACTCCCTGGCAGCTCCTCGAACACCTGCGCATCGCCCAGTGGGACATCCTGGAATGGAGCCGCAATCCTTCACACGAGTCGCCGGCGTTTCCCGCCGGCTACTGGCCCAAGGCGGCGACCCCGGATTCGGAGCAGGATTGGAAGCGGAGCGTGAACGCTTTCATGAAGGACCTGGAGGCGATAATCGCCATGGTCCGCGAAGCACCGGATCCCTGCGCTTCCATCCCCCACACCGAAGGTGTGAGCCTGTTGCGCGAAACGCTGCTACTCGCGGACCACAACAGCTACCACCTGGGACAGCTGGTGCAGCTCCGCCGCGCCATTGAGGCGAAAGCGAGCCCGTCAGGCTAGCGTCCGTCCGGCACGTCCAGCCCGCGCCGGTCCTGTAGCACGACGCGACCCTAGCCCGCCCGCATCCAGCGCCAGAGCTCCCGCGGATTCGCCGGCTTGCCATAGAGCAAGATGCCGACACGAAAAACGCGCGACGCGAGATAGGTGGCTCCCCAGCAAGAGAAGACCATGAGGACGAGGCTCGCGGCGATCTCCACCGGGCCCGGGGGCACGGCGCTCGCCAGCCGGTTCACCATCAGGAAGGGGGTGAAGAAGGGGACGTAGGTGAGGACGCGGACCCACCACAGGTCCGGGTGCTGGCCGACGAAGAACATGAGGAACATGGGAATCATGAGGCAGATCCACACCGGCAGCATCAGATTCTGCG
>DASRJW010000037.1 GCA_035649275.1 Candidatus Krumholzibacteriia bacterium | reverse complement strand
GGACAGCTGAGCTGGGCGTCCAAGTCGCGGGCCTGCTGCACCAGCGCATCGAAGGAGGGGAGGGCGAGGCGCCCGAAGCCGGCATTGGCGGCGCGAAAGCCCGGATGCAGGGCATAGACGTCGCCGAGCCGCTCGGCCAGCTGTTGCACGAAGTGCGGCGTCACCGGTGACTCGACCCGGGTCTTCTCCCAGACCTGGGACAAGGTCTTGCAGAGCGAGGCCAAGGCATCCTGGATGCCGCGTGAGTCGCCGCGCAGCAGGTATTCTTCGAAGGTGTGCCCCGGGATGTATTCGAAGAGGATGGAACCGGTGGGGCCGTTGTCGTTGAAGGCATGGATCCGCGGCGCCAGTCCAGGGATGATCTCTTGCCAGCGCATGGTGGCGTTCTTCTCGGCCAGGAGCTTGTCGCGCCGCCCTTCCTTGAACACTACCCAGCGATCTTCGTCGCGGAAGGCATGGGTGCGCACCCGTCCCACCTTGCACCCGGAGCGCGTCTCCGCCATGGGCTCGAGCTCCAGGTCCTCCACGGTCTGCATCAACCCGGAGGCTCCGAGCATCTCCTCCAGTGTCTTCCATTGGTCGATGCGGATGCGTTCACCCAGGGCGGCGGAGAGGATGGCTTCGCCGATGTTGAGCAATGAATCTCCCATCCGCTCCAAGTAGCGATAGATGAAGATGCAAGTCACCAGGCTCTGGGTGTCCTTGCCCGACTCGAGCTCGTGCAGGAGCCGGCGCAGCTCGGCGGCGTACAGCAGGTCGGTGACGTGTTCGGCGCGGCAGATCTCCAGGGCTTGCCGCATATCGCGGCGCAGGATGGCTTCGGCGATGCGGTCGACCGCATCCAGGATGGCGTCGAAGAAAGGACGCAGGTTCTGCCGGGCCAGGATGGGGTGCTGGATGTAGCGGGTTTGCCCGACGATGTTCTCGCAGAAGTCCGCGATGCGCTCCAGGTTCACGGTCACCACGTCCACCGCCTTGAGGAAGGCGACGGTGGGACCGGCGCCTGCCTCGGAGCGGGGGACGAGAGAGAAGCACTTCCTCAGGATCACGTCCTTGAGATTGTCGATGTAGTCGTCCTTGGACAGCAGCCCTTCGAAGTGCTTCGGCGTCGGCGCCTGCAGGAACTCGGCCGTCGCCTGCAGTTGCTTGCGCACCTCGTGCACCAGGAAGCGGAGGTTCTCGTCGAGGCCGTCGAGCTGGATGGGCAGCGCGAGCGCGTCCGGGCTCGACTTCTCAGCCTTCATCGCCGCCTCCCTTCAGCGTCAGCGGCCAGGCCCGAGCGCGGTCCTGACCATTCTTCCACTCGAAGCGCAGCTCCAAGCGCACCCGATCGCGGCGCTGCAGGACCTCCACCGACAGGCGAACCAAACCATTGGGTTTCAGCTCGATCCGTCCTTCCGGATCGCCGATGACCAGCCTGCCGCTCTCGAAACCCTCCTGCAGCGCCGCCAGATAGGCAATGACGGAACGCTTGCTTTGCAGCGATTCGTGCTCGAACTCCTTCTCGTCCTTGCCCATGGGTGCGCCTCCGGCCCCTTCCTCCTACTGCGAGGAGATCGACAGCTCCGACTCGGGAATGCGCCAGAAGATCTCGAAGGTGATTCCTTCCTTCTTCTTCTTGCGCACTGCTTTGACCTCGATGTCCACGGTCTGCGTCGGCTTCAAGGTCACGTCCTTGTCGCCATGCCGCACGTTGATGCTGCCCTGCCGGAGCCCGGCGACCACGGCTTCGAAGTACGAGACCGCCTCCGCCAGGGGCAGGTTGTTCTCGAACTTCACTTCGCTCTTTTCAAACTCGCCGTTGTGCATACGGTCCTTGGCGACCACTGCTTGTTCCATGACCCTTCCTCCCTTTCTGGAGCCTTGGTGTGGCTCCTCCCTCCACCCTCGCTCACGCGAGCATTCGGATGTCGAACGTCTTCGCGTAGGGGTAGTCCGTGCTGATCCCCGTGATTGTCCCGCCGGGGCTGATGATGGTGGCGGCGCCACCCACGCCCTGCAGACCGAGCAACTTGCGTGTATTCGCGTCCACCGTCGCGTCGCACTCGAAGTTCAAGATGCGACGGCGCAGCACGACGCGTTGCCCGCGGGGGATGTTGCGGTGACCGTGGACGATGGCGAAGATACCGGCGCGGCGCAGGTCGCGGCCTCCCCGGCCGCTGAACGGCAGGTCGCTGTCGCGATACTTGGTCCTGAAGGTGTTCCCCACCGGGCCGTGATAGAGCTCGAAGAGATCCTCGCGCATCAGACGGCGGAAGTCCGCGTTCAAGGCACCGACGCCCTCGCGCTCCAGCTGCGCCGCCACGAGGTTGTCGACGCCGGCGTGGATGAAGAGCAAGGAGCCTTCGCGGCGCGCCAGGGTCATCTCCTCGAAGAACCAGTGGAACTCGCCGCCGGGAGTGCGGAAGAGCTGGCGCGCCTGCTCCGCCGCGGCATAGATCATTCCCAGATTCATTCCCATGGACTGGCGGCTGTCCTCCATCTCCTGGACCTTCTCGCGGATGCGGACGAGCTCGTTCTTGATGCGCTTCTCCAGCACGACGCCACGCACGGCGTCCGGGAAGTCGGCGTACCAGCTCGGGTCCGGGAAGAGCAGGGCGCGCAACTCGTCCTCGCTATGGCGCCGCTGGCCATTGCCGCCGGCGAGATAGGCGTCGTAGATCTCTTTGAAGAGGGGGATGGATTTCTTGCCCATGCGGACGAAGAGATGGGCGAGCCGGGGCTCCTTGCGCCCCAAGTACTCCAGTCCCACCAGGGCGCGCACGTCGTGGTTGCCCGCCAGGATCTCCACCTCGGCACCGCTGTTCCGGAGCGCCGCGAGGGCGCGGAGCAGACGCAGGTTGCTCGGGCCCTTGTCGAAGCAGTCGCCGCCGATGACGAAACGAGCCTCGCGGCCCTCGGCGGTGAGCTCGAAGTCGCTATCGTCCCGGCCTGCCTTCACCACGCCCCCGGTGGCCAGGAGGGAGCGGAAGAAGGCCTCCGCATCGGCATGCATGTCGCAGAGGAAGAAGTGCGTGCGCTGCGGCCAGTTCCAGACCATGCCGTCGGCGTACTCCACCACTTCTTCCAGAGCCAGATCGTAGAAGTCACCCGACGCGTCCATGGTGCGGCGGGTGGCGAATTTCGGCCACCCCTCGCGTTCCCGCGGCAAGGTACCGCCCAGGAGCTCCAGGCCCCGGTACTCGGGCAGGAGCGCCGCAGTGTCTCTGGCTTCGTGCATCCAAGGCCCTTCTCGAGACGACTCAGTCGCCTCGCGCCGCTGCGGGCGCTCGTTCCTTCCAAGCGCCGGCCACGTGCACCCAGGTGAAGGCGTCGCGCCGTTCCAAATAGACCGGTGAGGCATGGTGCATGGACAAGCCCGCCGCCTCCTCGGGGCGCAGGACGCCGAGGCGCACTGCAGCGAAGCGGAAGGAGCCGCCATGGCCGACCACGAGCTTGAGGACGTCCCGGGAGGCCCGTCCCACCAGGTCCGCGGCGCGCTCCTCGAGGAAGAGCGCCACACGCTCACCGGCCTGGACGAGCGACTCGGCGCCCTGGAGCGGGAGCCGATAGAAGGCGTTGCGCTGCCAATCGGCGGGCAGCGGTTCGCAGCGCGGATCCTCCTGCAGCACGGCAGCGATCTGCTCCACCGTGAGATTCGCCGCGGCGCCCAGGCTCCGCTCCGCCAGGGCCTCGAACTCCGTGACCCGAAACTGGCGGTGCAGCTGCGTCTGGAGCTCCTGCGCCAGGAGGGTCGCGGTCTCCCAGGCGCGCAGGAGGCGCGAGCTGTCGATGACCGGCTCGATCTCCCAGTGCTCCGCCGCGGCTTGTTGCAGCACCGCCGCGGCGGCGGCGCGCGACTGCGCCCGGCCGCTTTCCGACAGCGGATAGGGAAGGTGTGCACTGGGGATGTTCGGAGGCTGGTCGTATGCGCCGTGACGGAGCAACCCCAACACGACCCGTGGCATCCGCGCCTCTCCTCGGATCCGAATGAGCGTCGTCAGGGCTGCCGCATCCAGAACCGGAGGGACGTCCTCGGAGTCCTCCGAAGGCCCCACCGCCATGCCCGTCCGCAGGCGAGATGCCGCCTGCATGCAGGCATGAGCCCCACGCCGCGGCTCGGGAGAAGCCAATCTGATACCAGTCGGGGCGGTGGAACAAGTGATGAAATGGTTAGGATTGTGTTAACTTGACGTTAAGCAATGATTCAGGGAAGTGTCGCGGCGGCGCGCAGTGTGGCAGCCACGAAGCAGAGTGTCAACACGCCGGAAAGAGAATCGCGCGCCTCGAGTCGCGCCTTCGAGGAAGCCTCACGCCTGTCGCAGCGGGTTTTCCCCCTCGAAGTAACGCCGCCCCTGCTTCGGACCGCCGGCACCCAATCCAAAGTAGTGCCATTTCGGGAAATTGAAGTCCGAGGTGATGGCCCGCGGCAACAGCAAGGCTGCTTGCAGGAAGCCCTCCAGGCCGTGCACGGCGTCGATGTTCACCCGGAAGCCCCATTCATCCATCCGGTCGAAAACGAGGCGCGAAGCCGGCGTCGCCCAGCGGATGCCGTAGCGATTGATCCCCCAGTCGTGCAGCATGTCCAGGATTCCCTTCGCTTGCGCCGGCGCCGCCTGGATGAGCGGCGCCAGGAAATCGATGGGGCATTCGACAGTGGCCTCCGGGCGCTGGCGCACGATCTCCTCGAAGCCTTCCTGCTGTACCGTTTCCAGATCACCGCGGAACCAGAGTTGCCGATCCTCGAATCCATGGCGATCCACCGACTGGAGGACGTCCGCAACGCAGGCGAGCCCAGGTCGCAGGTCGAGCACGACGCCGCTGCCGTGGTCCCGTAACACCGCCAGGACGTGGTCCAGGCCGAGGAGTTCCTCGTTGTCCTCGAGCGGACGTTCCAGGAGCGAGTCCTGGCGCAGCACCAGGCCGCGGCTCGCCGGGTCGAGCTGCACGTCCAACTCGGCCCAGTGGATGTGGGAGCCGAGGAACTGGCGCAGGTTGGCTTCGTCGTTGACGCCGCGCCAGACGAATTGGATGTGCTGGGGCAGAGACTGCTCGCCGATGAGCTCGGTGAGATCGTAGGAATCGCCGCGTACCGCCCGGGCGGGCACGCGCGTCCGCCGCGAAGCGAAGATGGTGGCGGCGTGCAAGAGCAGGATGTCGCCGTTCGGGTCGGCCTGAGCCACGGCCCGCAGGTTCTCCGCCTCGTCGTCGACGAAGGCCACCACGTGGTAGCCGCGTTCCTGGAAGTGACGCACACCCTCGACCTTGGCTTCCGCAACGTCCTGGCGCTCGCCTTCGGGATTCATGTGCAGCAGGCTCGAGGCGAACGGCACCCGGTATTCGCGCCCCAGACTGTTGAGGATGCGCAGCGTCTCGTGCCGCAAGGACTCCGCCCTGCCGCTGTTGATCCCCACCGAGGTACGAGGCTGGAGCTGGAACCAGCGGATCACCTCGAGCACCCCGTGATAGGGCCGATGCGCTTCCAGGAGCGAGCGCGCCGACCAGCGCTGCGCCTCGTACCAGGCGAGCACCGATTCCACCGTCTGGGGGGAAAGCCGCAGCGACTCGAAGAGGCGCCCCACATCCTTTTCGTGGCCCGGGACCTGGTCGGGTCGCAGGGCGCGGAACCAGCGGCTCTGGTGGGCACGGTCGTAGCCATGCAGCACGGAGAGGATCATCTGGCGCACGTCGACGATGGTGCCGTCGATGTCGAAGAGGACCAGGAGGTCCTGCTCCGGGTGGAGGCGGCGCGTACGTTCGTAGTGCTCGGCGAGCTGACGCATCCAGTTCTTGGTCACGGAGAGACCTTCGGTTGTGGGGGCTGCTCGAAAGCTTACCGCGCGCCGATGAAGTCCATGTGAAGGGCGCGCAAGGGTCCCGCTACGCCGATGAGCCGCCCTGCGGTCGCACGAAAATGCGCCGATTTCTCCAAATCTTGAAGTCTGGATCACGGGATCTTCGCAGACCTCGTCTACACTGCCCTCTCGAGTCGTCGTTCAGGAGTGGCGGAACGGGTAGGGGTGGTCCTCACAGCATGGTTGCACACCGAGCATGGACCACCCCTCCTCAACGGTGCACCCCCACTGCGACAACCTTGCCCACCTAAGTACCACCCGAACGATTTTCCGTCGCGAGGCCGAGCCTCGATTCACCGGCATTTTCATTGCCGGCCTGACTGAAGTCTTTGGTGCTCACCAGAGCTGCAGAGGATCGCGGTGATCCCTCCGGCGGCGCATTTGTAAAGATCGTGTTCACCGCAGCGGATGACGGAACCATCATACCTCCAACACACAATCCTAATCACGCGCTGCTAGTGTTTTCTCAGAGCATTACCGGGCACCACAGGGCGTAGCAGAGTCATGCACGACCCCAGAATGTAAGGAGACGACCTTGAGACCGGGGCTGTTCATAGCACTCATCCTGATCGCCGCACTGGTGATCTCGAGCATCATCTATAGTCTTCTGCTGCCGGATTACATCAAGGCGGGTGGGCAGCTCGTCATCGTCCTGATGACGCTATCCATCATGGTCGTCGCCTTCATCATCGAGCGCCTCCTGGCGCTGCAACGAGCTCGCGGGAGTGGACCGCTGAGCCTCTTCCTGAAGCGCATCCAGAAGCACGTCGAAGCCATGGAAATCGACGCGGCGATCCAGGCCTGCCAAACGCAGCGTGGTTCCTGCGCCAACATCATGCGCGCGGGACTGGAGAAGTTTCGGCTGATGCGTGCCTCGACGAACGACCCGAAGCTGGTGCAGCAAGAAGTACAGTCCGCGATGCAGGAGTCGATGATGCTGGAGGTCCCGCTCCTCGAACGGAACCTGTCGTCGATCTCCACCATCGCCTCGATCTCCACCCTCGTGGGGCTGCTGGGTACGACGCTGGGCATGATCCGTTCCTTCAAGGCCCTAGCCCACTCGGGGGCTCCGGACGCCATCGCCTTGTCGCAGGGGATCTCCGAGGCCCTGGTGAACACGGCCGGCGGTTTGCTCGTCGCGATCATCGGGATCATCGCCTACAACTACTTTTTCACTCGGATCGATGACTTCACCTACACGATCGACGAGGCGGCCAACTACGCCATGGTGCAGACCTTGGTGGAGAAGTCACTGCAGGACCAACCCGGAGAGAGGATGCGGGGGGCCCTGGCTGGATCTCTAGCGAACTGATTGGAGGGGTGGTGCGGAAGCGGAAGGGTCGGATCAGCATCTTCATCGACATGACTCCGATGGTCGACGTGGTCATGTTGTTACTCACCTTTTTCATGTTGACGACGCATTTCAAGCCACCTGCCGAGGCCGAGATCGTGCTGCCCGTGTCGAACTCGGTCATCAAGCTTCCCGAGTCCGACGTCCTCACCATCACCGTGAGCAAGGATGAGCGCGTGTATCTCAACGTCGACTCCCAGCGCCTGCGCGGTGAGCTGTTCGGCACCGAGCACCAGCTGAGTGGCGGCGTGCGCATCGAGACCTCCGAACAACTCGCGACCTTGTTGATGCGCGCCCGCAGCCTCAATCCGAAATTGCGCACGGTTCTCAAGGGCGACAAGGGCGCACCCTACGGTCCCATCCAGGACGTGATGGATGTGTTGCAGAAAGTGAAGATTACGCGCTTCAACCTGGTCACCGAGCTCGAGCAAGGCTGAGGAGGGTCGATGGCGGGAAGCGATGTCGGTGCACCGCGCCAGGCGCGGCACGGCAAGAAGCTGCACAAGGGCCGGCGGCGGCTCAACGTGCGCATCGACATGACACCGATGGTCGATGTCGTGATGCTTCTCATCACCTTCTTCATGTTGACGACGGTCTTCAATCGGCCACAGACCATGGAGATCAACATGCCCGGCGACGAGACGCCGGTAGAGGTGGCGGAATCGAATCTACTGACTCTGCGAGTCGCCAAAGGGGACCAGCTGTACTGGAATTTCGGCGTCGAGCCGCCCCAGGTCATCGAGTTCCCGAAGCTGCGGCCGATGCTGGTGCAGAGCTTGGCGGCGAATCCCAAACTGATTTGCTTGGTGAAGGTGGACCGCGCGAGCACGTACAAATCGATGGTCGATGTCATGGACGAACTGAACCTGGCCAGCATCACCCGCTTCAGCCTGGCTCCCTTCAGGGATTTCGATCGGCAACTGATCGAGGGCACGGCGAGTCCGTGAGCGGGGAAAGTGGTGCACGACGATGAGTATCGACTTCATCACCGGCAGTGCCTACGGTGCGCGCGAGCTCAAGCTGGTCGCGCATCGTTACATGGCTTGGGCTCTCGCTGCCGCCGGTTTGCTGCACTTCCTGCTCGTCGGCGGTTGGTGGGCTGCGGGGCGCTTCGGGGGCGAGGAGCCGCCCACGCGCACCGTCCGCGTCATGAAGTACAGCGAGCTCGGACCGCCGCCCTCCATCTCCAGTGCCAATGCTCCAGCGGCGGTGGCGGTGTCGTTGCCCACGGCGCAGGTCAAACCGACCATCGGAGTCCCGGTGCCGGTGGCCGACGAGGAAGCCCCTCCGGAGCAGATGTTTCCGACGCAAGAGGAACTGGCGGCGCCGGTGGTGGACACAGGCGTTGGAACGGGTACCGAGGTCGAGCAAGACCTGGACGTCGGCAACATCCAGGTGGAGGAACCCCCGCCGGATTTCGTGCCTATCGAAAAGGAGCCGCAGGTCGTGACGCGTGTCGAGCCGGCCTATCCCGACGCCGCGAAGCAGTCCGGGATCGAAGGCTCGGTCTTCGCCAAGCTGTGGATCGACAAAGAGGGCAAGGTCAAGGACGTCGTCATCCTCAAGACGCCTTCCGAGGCGTTCAACCAAGCGGTGATCGACGCCGCCAAACAATGGGTTTTCACACCGGCGCTCATGAACACCGGAGCGGTGGCCGTATGGTTTCCCGTCAAGTTCACGTTTCACCTCGAGGGCTGAACGCGATCGAGGTGTCGAGGAGCTCGCGCTACGTCGGGTACGGAGTGGCGCTCCTCTGCGCCGCTGCCGGCGGCGTGCTGTTGACGGGTCTGTGGCAATCCGGTGCTTCGAGAACGCTGGACTCGGCTTTCGGCGCCGTCCTCGTGCTCCTGGGTATCAATCGCTATTTCGTGACGCGCCTGAAGTCGCGACGGCGCCGACCGAGGTCGTGGGAGCGTGATGCCGATTCTTGAGGGCAGAAGCATGGGTCCGTGGCTCGCCGCGGTCGTCGCCCTGCACGGCGTGGCAGGGTGCCACCCGGAGGCGCGGGAAACTCCGACCCAGGGACAGCTGGAGGTCGCGGTCTCGGAAGCGCACGCGCCGCTTCTCGCCCGGCAAGCAGAGCTGTTCAACAGCCTGTACACGCGGGCGGCGGTGACGGTGCGACCCGTCTCGACCCGTCGGGCCTTCGCCGCCGTCGTCGTTGGCAGCGCTGCTCTCGTCGTCGTCGATCGCTCCCCGGACGCGCAAGAAGAGGCTGCGCTCGCGTCGCTGGAGCTCGAACGCGTCGACATCGGTGAGGATGCACTCGCGTTCCTCGTCAACAAGGCGAACGATCTAGAGAGCGTATCGACGCAGCAAGTCGGCGACCTTCTCGCGGGCCGCACGCGGGATTGGAGCGCCCTTCCGGCCGCGGGGCTCTCGGGCCCCATCACCGTGGTGCTGACCGACCGCGAATCAGGCGCCTGGCAGCTGCTCGCAACGCGGTTCTTTCCCGGTCTCGATGTGCCGCAACCGACGCGGATCGAGGCCACGCAGGGCGAGGTGCTCCGGACCGTCGCCACTTCGCCCGGTGCGCTGGGAGTCGTCTCGGTCGCCGCGTGGAGAGCTCGTGCTGCGGGCATCCAGGCAGCTGCCGCGACGGGCGAGCCGGGTTGGGCGAACGGTGTCGCCCCCGCCGCGGCCGGTTCGGTCCGCTGTTTGGCGATTGCCGACCTCGACGCCAGTGGGCATCCCGTCGTTCACGCTCTGCACCAAGCCAACGTGCACGGTGGGCTGTACCCATTCCACTACCCCATCACCGTCCTATTCAACAAGCGATCGTCCCTGGCTGCCGGATTCTCTGCATTCCTCGCCAGTGCTCCTGGGCAGAAGCAGGTTCTGGATGCCGGGCTCGTGCCGGCCACCATGCCGGTGCGACTCGTGCACCTGAAGTGAGAGGAGAGACATCATGAGGTCCCTTCCCGCACTTGCCCTCGCCATATTCTGTTGCACAGTGATCGCCGTTCCCGTTTGGGGCCGCGGCGCCGGCGACGAGACCCCTTCGAGTCAGGCACTGCTCGAGAAGGGGCGAGCGCAAATCGTAGGGGGTGACCTCTCCGAGGCCATCCGCACCCTAACGCTCGCTCGCGAGGCGGCACCCGAGGAACCGGCTGTCTACACCGCCCTGGCCGACGCCTACCTCAAGCAGGGCGCCGAGGCGATGGGTGTGGAGCAGCTGCGACGCTCGCTGCAATTGGACTCGTTGCAAGTGGAGCCCCGTCTGCGTCTGGCGGAGATCGACCAGCGCAACCGCCGGTGGGCGGAGGCGGGACGGCACTATCAACAAGTGCTACGGCAGGATCCTGCGAACGACGTGGCGGCGCTGCAGCTCGGCAAGCTCTACCACATGGCCAAGCAACCGGGAGCGTCGGCCAAAGCGCTCGCGGGCTACGTGCAGCGGCACCCGGAGGACAGCGAGGTCGTGAGCCAGTACCTCGACGATCTCGCCGGCACCAGCCAGCTCGCGGCGCTCGCCGCGGCGGGCGCCGAAGTGCTGCGCACCCGCGCCGACTGGACCCCGGCCCTCCTGGCGACCGCCCGCGGTCTCGCGGGCACGGATCAGTGCGCGCGTGCCCTGGAGTACTACCAGAAGGCCGATGCCGTGCAGCCCCTGCAGGGAGCCGACGCGGTGGCGGTGGGGCGCTGCCACCTGGCCATGAAGGACGATGCGCAGGCGGCGACGTGGTTCGAGCGTACGCTGCAGGAACCGTCCTCGTCCGTGGACTGGGCCGAGCCGGCATCGGCGTTCATGCGCCTCAAACGCTGGCCCCAGGCGGCGCAGTGCTACGAACGCAAGCTCGCCCAGGACTCGACTTCGGTCAGTGCGCTGGTGAATGTCGCCCTGTGCCGGCAGCAGCTCAAGGACTACGAAGCCAGCCGCCTGGCCCTGCGGCGTGCGGTGCTCCTGCGTCCGGAGTTCGTCGCAGCTCAGTACTCTCTCGCCACCAACTACGTGTTGCAGGATTCGACGCGTGCCGCGCGGCGCACCTACGGCGCGGTGATTCGGCTGGCGAGCGGACAGGAAACGGAATACCGGCAGGAGCTGTTGCAGGCCTACCGTTATCTGAGTGTCGGTGACCTCCTGGACAAGGACTGGGCTCAAGCCGTCCCCAACCTCGACCGCGTGCTCGACCTGGATCCATCCGACGTCGAGATGCGCCTGTACCGGGCACAGGCGCTCGTGTCCCTCAACCGCAAGGCAGAGGCGAAGCGCGACTACGAGGTCGTACTCCAGCAGCACCCCGACAACAAGCTCGCGAAAAAGGGGTTGGACCTGCTGGCCCAGTACAACTGATCGTGCTGCCTCTGTCGTGCCGCCCCTGGTCAAATTTTCCGGTGGTTCCTGCGGGATCTTGCACGTCTGTGCGCGATCCAAGGACCGTACCCGACGAACGCATGAGGGGAATCTAACGCCATGTTCATCCGTGTGATCCAAGGATTCGTTACTGGCGAACATATGAGGGGAATTTAACGCCATGTTAATCCGTGATGTCCGAAAATGGACCTGCGGCGAAATGATCCTGGAATCGGCACGTCATGACGAGGGGTGGCGCCCCTCATGAGCAGGTATGCCATGGTCGCCCTGATCGCCATCCTGCTGCCCTTCCCAGGCCGCGCGTTCGCGCAGACGGGAACGGTGACTGGGAAAGTCCACGACCAGAAAAGTGGCGAGGAACTGATCGGCGCCAACGTGCTGCTGGTGGGCACGACGCTGGGCGCCGTCGTCGACGTCGAAGGGAAGTACACGATCCGCAACGTCCCGGCCGGGACGTACCAGCTTCGCGTCTCCTACATCGGCTATACCTCCAAGGTCATCGAAGGCGTGATCGTCAAGGCCGGGGAAACGGTGCAGTACGACGTGTCGCTGGGCGAGGAGGTCGAAGAGGCGAAGGAAGAAGTCGTGGTCTCGGCCCAGCGCGTCCTTTCCACCGAAGCCGCGGTGCTCTCGGAACGGCAGAAGGCGGCCACCATCGGCGATGCCGTGAGCGCCGAGCAGATCAAGCGTTCGCCCGACGCCACCTCCGGGGACGCGCTCAAGCGCGTCACCGGCGTCTCCATCGTCGACAACAAGTTCGTCTTCGTGCGTGGGGTGACGGATCGCTACAACAGCACGTCGCTCGACGGCGTCAGCGTCACCAGCACCGACACCGACGTCGACCGCAAGAGCTTCTCCTTCGATCTCGTGCCGGCTAACCTACTCGAGAACACCGTGGTGGTCAAAACCGCCACCCCCGACCTGCCGGGGGACTTCAGCGGCGGTCTCGTGCAGGTCAACACCCTCGATTTCCCCACCCAGCGGACCGGTCGGGTTCAGGCAGGGCTGGGGTGGGACGTCGATACGACCACGCGGCCGAAGCGGTATTCCGCCGGCGGCGGTCATGACTGGCTCGGGATCGACGACGGCAGCCGGGCGTTGCCTGAACCGCCTGTGCAGGGCAACGCGCTCGCCAGCGTTCTCCCCAACGACTGGGCGCTGACGGACGGCAAGGCGCCGGTCAACTCGGTCGTCAACGCTTCGTACGGCGATCGCTTCGCTTTGGGCAGCGACGAGGTGGGCTACGTCGGCGCCATCTCCTACCGCAACGGCTATCTGACCAGCAACTTCGAGCAGCGTCCCAGCTACCAGGGAGTGCCACTCTTCTCGTTCGAGGGCACACGCTATCAGCGGTTCGTCCTCTGGGGTGGACTCCTCAACCTCAACTACAAGCTGCGCGGCCTGCACAAGTTCAGTTTCAAGAACAACTTCAATCAGTCCGCCGAGGAAAAGATCAACCTTTCCTCGGGCCTGCCCGCGAGCGGTGAGTTCCAGAACAAACAGACCACGGAATGGGACCAGCGCAGCTTCTACCTCGGGCAGTTCGGTGGGGAGCACAAGATCCCGTCGCTCCACGGACTGCTGGGGGAGTGGCGGGTGCACTACTCGCGATCCAAGGCGGAGGAGCCGAATCGCAAGGAAGTGGAGTACGAGCTGAGGCCCGGGGGAAGCGCCCTCAAGAACAACTACCGCACGTGGGCCGACCTGGACGAGGAAGCCACGGGCGGTGGGGCCGACTTCACCCTGCCGTTCGGCGGGACGAAGCTCAAGACCGGCGGTCTGCTGGATCGGCGTACCCGCACCTACGGCATCGACGCCTATTCGAGCGACCCGTCGCGGCTCGCGCCGGAGAACTACGGGTATCTCGTGCAGCCGATCCAGACGATCTTCGACCCGAGCCACTACGGTGCCGGCAAGTTCCAGTTCATCCCCATCACCACCTTCACGGGCGCGTATGACGGCGAGCACAAGCTGGGGGCGGCCTACGGCATGGTCGACCGCCCCCAGACTCTCGGTGGACAGAACCTGCGCTTGGCCGGCGGCGTCCGCGTTGAAGACTCGGACATCGAGGTGCGCAGCAAGCCGGAAAGTGGCAGCACGAATCTCACGGTCGCGAAGGTCGTGAACACCGATTGGCTGCCCTCGGTGAACCTGACCTGGATCGCCACGGAAGAAGCGAATCTCAGACTGGCCTATGGACGCTCGGTGAACCGCCCGGAGTTCCGGGAGCTGGCGGACGTGCTCTATTACGACTTCGACAACGAGCAGAACGTGCAGGGGAATCCCAATCTGCGCCGAGCCCTCATCGACAACTACGACGTGCGGCTGGAGTTCTTCCCGCAGGTGGGCGAGGTCTTGGCGGGCAGCTTCTTCTACAAGCAGCTGGAAGATGCCATCGAGGAGCAGCTGATTCCTTCTCCGGAGCGCTTCGTTCGTACCTGGTTCAATTCACCCGAAGGCAAGAACTACGGGTTCGAGCTCGAGGCGCGCAAGGGGCTCGGATCCTTCGGTTCGGCCTTCGCGCCTTTCTCCGTCACCGGCAACTACACCCGGATCTGGTCCGAGATCGAGTACACCGATTCGCGCACGGACCCTTCCGGCAACCCCGTCATCACGCAGCAGACACGGGTCATGCAGGGGCAATCCCCCTGGTCGGTGAACGTTTCGCTGCTCTACTCCGAGCCGCGCACACGGACGTCCGTCAACGTCCTGTACGGCAAAGTGGGCCGGCGGCTCGACGCCGTGGGTGACACACGTGACGAGGACGTCTACGAGGAATCCCGCGATCTGCTCGAGATCGCGCTCACCCAGGGATTCCTCTCCCGTTGGGAAGGCAAGCTCTCGGTCAGGAATCTGTTCGGCGAGGACGAGGTGTACACGACCGGGCCCGAGAGATCGACCTGGGCGCGATACGAGCGAGCACCGATTTGGTCGTTGCAGTTCGCTCTCGGTTTATGAGGACAAGGGCGACCACGGCCGCAGTGGACTGTGCCGAGGGGGGGCGGAACGAGGCCAGCGCCCCGGTCGCCGAGCGACGCTGGCCTTCACAGCATGCGGTTCGAGACAGCGTGGAATCCTGGAGGTATGTCAGTGAAGAAAAAAAGCTCTCTGCTCTTGGCCTTGGCCGTCGCGTGGGGCGCGGCAGCCGAGGCGCAACCCATCCACGGCCCGGTCGTGATCGGTCCGGGTCTCAACAGCGGCCGCACCGTGTACCATCAGGTGGGTAACCGCGTCTTGTATGCGGACACCCTGTACACGCTGACCGGGCAGTACCACGTCGACTCCCTGACCTCGATCACCATCCAACCGGGCACCGTGGTGCGCGGGGACACCGCCGCCTGCCTCGTCATCCGGCGTGGCGCGCAGATCTTCGCCAGCGGCCAACGCTGCAAGCCCATCGTGTTCACCAGCCTGAAGCCGGCGGGCCAGCGCAACCGCGGCGACTGGGGTGGCGTCATCATCCTGGGCAAGGCGCCGGCCAACAAGGTGGAGCCCTTGATCGAAGGTGGGATCATCAAGGGCAGCTACGGCGGCAACGTGGCCAACGACAACAGCGGTAGCTTCAAGTACGTCCGCATCGAGTACCCCGGCTACCGCTTCCAGCTGAACAACGAGGTGAATGGTCTGACCATGGGCGGGGTCGGCTCGGGGACGGAGATCCACCATGTGCAGGTCAGCTACTCGTTCGATGATTCCTACGAGTGGTTCGGCGGCACGGTCAACTGCAAGTACTTGGTCGCCTTCGGCGGTACCGATGACGAGTTCGACACCGACTTCGGCTTCTCGGGCAAGTGCCAGTTCCTCTTCGGCATGAAGGATCCCAACTACTGGGATCCGACCGGCGAGAGCAACGGATGCGAGTCGGACAACGATGCCTCTGCGACCTCGACGGCGACGCCTTTCACCGAAGTGGTCTTCAGCAACGCGACGCTCGTCGGGCCGGAACGCACGGACGCCCTGATCGGAACGACGCCGATCGGGAACACCTTCCAGTACAGTGCCGTGCAGCGGCGGTCGAGCCACCTGAAGGTCTACAACACGGCGCTCCTGGGCTACTTCTGGGGCCTGAGCTTGCGGGACGCTACCACGCAACAGGCGGCGAATGATGGCATCGTGCAGTGGCGCAATGTGAGCATCGCCGCCACGCTCATGCCTACGGGATCCGCTTCGGTGCACGATCACACGCGTTGGGCCGGCGTCGAGGCCTTCTTCGACACGCCGTCGTTCAACAACAACGGCAGTGCGCCGCGCAACCCGAGCACCCTCGGGCTGACGGACATGACGAATTTGAATGATCCGAATCCCGTTCCTGCCGGAGGGTCGATCCTCATCGGCACGGCGGACTTCAACAACCCGAACCTCTCGGGCCTGGATGTGGTCACGTACCGTGGCGCCTTCGATCCGAACGTGGAGATGGCGGATCAGTGGACCGCCTGCTGGACCACGTTCAACCCGCAAGCGGACATCGTCACCGATGCGGCCGACGATCGCCGGCTGCCGCGTCTCGGTGCGCTCGAGCAGAACGTCCCGAACCCGTTTAATCCCATGACCGCGATCCGGTTCGCCGTTCCGACTCGGGGGCATGTGACGCTGACGATTTACGACACGAACGGTCGTGCGGTGGCAACCGTCGTCGACCAAGAGCTTCCCGCTGGCGCCTACGAGCGCTCCTTCAGCGCCAAGGGTCTCGCCTCGGGTACGTACTTCTACCGTCTCACCTCTCCAGGCGTCGACATCGCACGCAAGATGGTGTTGATGAAGTAAGGCAGGGCAGGCAGAGGCCACTCGTCAGGGGGCGGGGCAGAGCGATCTGCCCCGCCTTTTTCCTGCGCCAGGCAGTGTCGGCTGCTCGCCTCCTTCAGGAGCGGCGGGTGCCGCGGTAGGCGCCGACCAGGCGTGCGCTGACGAAGAGCGCCCCCGGCATGGCGAGCACCGGGAAGGCCCAGCCACCGGGCCATGTCCCGGTGGCGGCCCATTCGACCAAGTGGAAGGTTCCGAGCGAGAGCAAGGACAACGCGCCTCCCCAGCCCTCCCAGCGCCAGGCCAGGAGCAATCCCAGGCACGTTCCCCCCAGCAAACCCATCAGCAAGCGTTCGCGCCCTTGCAGGGCCGACAGATCGAGGCGTGTCCCGATCGCGAAGGCCAGGAGGGAGCCCAGGACGAGAACGCTGCAGGCGCGAGCGCTCCAGCGCAGGATGAGCTGCGAGCGCACTGGCGGCAGCAAGGTCCCGGCGTTCTTGCGCCCGGAGAAGACATGCAGGGGATGAAGCCCGCCCCCATGGGAGCGGGTCGTGTGGGCCGAACGGCGCACGTCGGACCTCAGCCCTCCCGGTGTCCCGGGATGAGCGGACGCGTCAAGTCCTCTTGCCCCTTCGCGGTGACGAGCACGTTGTCTTCGATGCGGATGCCGCCATAGGGGATGAGCTGGTCCAGGAGCTTCCAGTCGAAAGCGGCATCGGCAGAAGTGCGATAGGGCTCGAGAAGCATGGGGATGAAATAGAGGCCGGGCTCGACGGTGAGCACGTGCCCCACGTCGAGGTCCCGCGTCGTGCGCAGATACGGATCCCCCGGCGGCGGGTCGCGCCGGTCGCCCCGCGGATCGGTCTGCCGGCCACCGACGTCGTGCACCTGCAGCCCGAGATGATGGCCCACGCCGTGCGGGAAGAAGGGACGCGTCAGGCCGCGGGCGACGGCGTCGTCGGGCTTCGCCTTCAGCACGCCGAGGTCGCAGAGGATGGCGGCCACGCCGCGGTGCGTTTGCGCCTGCAGGTCGACGTAAGAGCCACCCGGGCGGACGCTCTGCACGAGCTCGCGCTGCAGGGTCTCCATGCGGTCCAGGGCGGCGCGGAACACCGGATGGGCCCGGTCGTTGGCGTAGGTGCGGGTGACGTCGCTGGCGTAGCCGTGCTCGGCGGCGCCGGCATCGATGAGGAGTACGGCGCCTGGGCTCGGAGAGCTGGTGCGCTTGCTCTGGTAGTGCAGGATGGCGGCAGCCTCGTCCCAGGCGATGATGTTCGTGTAGGGAGACTGGAGCTCCAGCATCCCCGTGGCTTCCAGGTAGTCGGCGTGCAGGCGTCGTTCGCTGGCGCGCGCGGCGAAACCGCCGCGCACTTTCCGGTGCCCCTCGGCGGCCCGGCGTCCCGCTTCGCGGATGCAATGCACTTCGTAAGGCGTCTTGAAGCCGCGGTACCAGTCGAGGGCTGCGACCAAGGTCTTCGGCTCGATCTGCGGCAGCGGGATGCGCAGTGCCGCCGCGGCCCGCGGGTTGTTGCCGATGTAGGCGCAGCGCGAGACGTCCCCCATGCGTTTGGCTGCTTCCTCGCGCGACCCGACACGCTCGACCTCGAGCACCTCGGCGTAGGGGTGCTGCGGCTCCGCCGGCGGCTCGTACCAATAGTCCTCGGGCACCACCTGGAAGAGGCGCGGGGCCGGGCCCGGACGGTAGAGGAGCAAGTGCTCCGGTCCCTGCACGGGAGCGAAGCGCGCGAAGTGCGGCACCGGCCGGAAAGGAATGGCGTTGTCGTCGGCGTGATAGCTGTCCTGGGTTCCGGCGTGGAAGACGATGCCGTCGTAGGCAGCTTCGCTCGCCGCGGCCACGGCCAGGGCTTTTTCCGTGTGCTCGCACACGGTGTCGATGTGCGCTGCGAACAGTTCTTTCGGATTCATGCGCCACTCCGGTTGGGGAAGCCGCTTCTTCGAGCGTGCTGCACCTCGTCGGGCGGCGCGCCCGCCAGGCGCCGCCGCGACGGCGATGGGCTCGGTGGCCCGGACTCTAGCCCCTCCCTCGAACCGAGGCAAGCGACGGGAGCGAGGCGGCGCCTCCGGCTCTTTTCGGGCTCCGGCCCCTACGGTTTCGCCACGGCGCGCGCGTCGAAGACGGGATCGTGGAAGAGAGATTGCCCGGCGATGGCGGCGCGCATTCCGTACAGCGCCAATCCCACCAGGAGCAAGATGGGGAACAAGCTCGCCTGCGCGTACCAGGCCGAGAGGTCGAAGGTGAGCGGCATGGCGCGGACGAGATCGCTCACGGTGAACCCCAGCATGATGGGCAGGAAGCCGAAGCGGAACAGCACGAGGAAGAACAGCACGCAGATGACCAACATGCTCGCGACGAAGGCGATGGGCTCCCCCGTATTGGGATTGAACATCACGACGGCGAGGCCCACGAAGAGGACGCAGGCGAGCCGGGTCTTGCGCACGAGGAGCTTCAGGACGAGCAGGAACAGGATCCCGGTGAAGGTGGAAAGGACCGCCTGGGTGTGCAGCCCGGCCATGGACGAGAGGACGAAGCGGGTTCCGCGCAGCGCCTCGGAGGTCCAGATCTCATGCTCGGGAGCTGCGATGCGCCCTCCGAGCGCTCCAGGAAGAAGTATGGAACCGCGAACGACCAGAGCGAACGTGAGGCCGAACAACAAACCCACCATCAGGTCACGTCCGACGAGAGGATCGCGCCAGCGACCCTTGAGCAACCTCACCCAGGACACCATCATGTGCGGCCACAGTCGGCGCGCGTAAGGCTCGAAGGCCAGGTAGAAGACCCACACCACGCAGATGCGGTAGCAAGCCCAGGCCAGATTCGCCATGAAGATCGTCAACTCGTCCTGCGACGGGAGGTGGTGCTGGCCGAACATCCAAAGCAACCGCAGGGCGCCCAGATACAGGGCGAGCCTCAAGGCGCCCTTGCGGTCGCCGCGTCCGAGTCGGACGTTGCGCCACGCCACGAAGGAAGCACCCAGCATGACCACCAGGAACCAACCCGTTTCGACCTGTTCCGACGCCCGTTTCCAGAAGCTTCGGTGCAGCGGGGGCGCCACGGCGGGACGGTTCCAGGGCTCGATGATCCGGAAGGAGACTGGCCGGCCCTGATAGGACGCGGCCTCGACACGAATCGCCGTCTCCGGGGCCTCGGGGTAGCTGCCGATCCAGGCGGCGCGTTCATCGGCAAAAACCGGCGGTGTCCACGAGGGCTCCACCGCCCTCATGTGCTGCGCTTCGAACCCGGCAGCCTGCAGCAACGGCTGCCATGGCCCACGGCGCGCCGCAGAATCGCTGGCAGCCGAGTCGGGCGGGACCGCCTGCAACCAGATCAATCGTCCCTGCGTGTCCAGCGCGACGCGCACTTCTCCCGGGAAGGTCGGTTCGGGGTCGTCCATCCAATCGCCGATGCTTCCCGCCGACTTGCGCACGAGCAAACGCGGCGACTGGCGGTACCAGAAGCGCAAGGCCGCCGGCTGCGCCTGCCGCAGCACGCTCCAACGTGTGGAGTTTGCCGTTTGCGCCCGGTCCAGATGCTCGATGTAGGGGAGGTTCGGTACGAACTCCGAGATGGCATCGACAGGGGGCGCGGTGTAGCCCAGGTCGACGAGGAGCTGACGCGCTTGTGCCTCGAGGACCTGCGGCGACTTCTCGAGCGGCACCCTCCGCACCAGGAGCGTGCGCCCGCCCAAGAAGATGTTCGCCCCCAGGAACAGCAGCACCGCGGCCAGGAGCGCCCAAGCCAGGGCCGGGCGCAAGGTGCCGCTCTTCTGGGCCAGGGCAACGAGCTCGGGAGAAGGGATCTCGCCGGCCTCGAGAGCGGCAGCCAGAGGATTTCCCCCCGGCAAGGCCGCCGCGACGGCGCGCACCGACGCCGGTCGGTCCTCCGGGTCCTTCTCCAGGCAATGCATGATCACCCGTTCCACGGCCGGATCGAGGTCCTCCACCAGGCTGGCGGGGCTCGTGGGCTCGGCATCACGATGCAGGCGAGCTGCCTCTTCCGGGGTGCGACCAGCGAAGACGGGCTTTCCCGTGAACAACTCGTAGAGCACGAGTCCCAGCGCATAGATGTCGCTGTGGACACCGATCGTCTGGCCGGACCACTGCTCCGGCGCCATGTATGCTGGCGTGCCCGACCGGATGTCCGACGGCAGCTCGTCCATGAGGCTGGCGAGACCGAAGTCGGTGATCTTCACTTGGCCGCGCCCATCGATCATGACGTTGGCAGGCTTGAGGTCGCGATGCAGGACGCCTTGCTCGTGGGCGGCGGCGAGCCCGGCGCACAATTGCTGCGCTACCTGGACCGCCCTTTCCTGGGGCAAGTGCCCGACACGACGCAGCAGCGATCCCAGATTCTCGCCATCCACGTACTCCATGGAGAGGAAATGCTGTCCGTCGGCCTCGCCGACGTCATGGACCCGGCACACGCTCGGATGGCTGACGCGAAGCGAGACGCGCACCTCGTTCAGGAAGCGCCCGAGCCGGGCCTCGTCCCGTTCGAGTGCAGGCGGCAGGAACTTGAGCGCCGCTTGCTGGCCCAGCTTCAGATCGTCCGCCCGGTAGACCTCGCCCATGCCCCCACGTCCGAGCAGCGCTACGACGCGGTAGCGACCGGCGAGCAAGGTTCCCGGCGGGAAGCGTCCCGAATCGAGGGACGATGAGGTGGAATCCGGTCGCCGCGAAGAGCGGCTGCCCGGCAGGGTCGCCGAGCTTCCGGGACCACTGCGTGGAGCCCTGAGCGCCGAGTCCACCGCGGTGTCTTCACTGGAGGTGACGACGGTATCGTCCGGACCGGGGGCCGGCAGCGGCTCACCGCAGGCGCTGCAGTAGCGACTGCCAGCGGCGGCTGGGCGCTTGCACGAGGGGCATTGCGGCATGGGGGAAGCATGCCAGATGCCGCATGGGATGAGAAGGACAGGCCGGCCGTGTCCCGCCCCACTGGCGCCTCATGACCTGGAGCGCTTGCAAGATTCTCTACCGATGAGAACACGTGTTTGTGCATTGCGCCTGTGCTTGCCACGGATGTGTGCCGTTCGCCCCTGATCTCGTGGAGTTGTTGTGGCGGCCAGCGAGCTGGGCCCGATGATGACGCGGCTCGAGCCGGAGCGCACATTCTGCGCACCGCTCTGCCAGCTACCGGGGCCGAGGCGGATGTTGTAGAATCAGGCCCCATGTCCAGACGTTCATCGCGACCCTTCGGGGTCCTGGCGCTCGTCGCTCTCACCCTTCCCCTCGCCGCGCGGCCGCTCGGTGCGGAGGAAGTGCTGCGCTTGCCCTTCCAACCGGGGCCGGACTTCGTCGGCTGGGTGGAGGACGCCTTCGTCCTCGTGCTCCGGCCGGGGACGCGTCCTCAGGTCGAGAGACAGCCAGACGGACGCCCGCGCGTCGATGTCCCCTCGTTGCAGCGCTTGCTCGACACGCATCGGGTGCAGCAGTTCGAAGCGCTGTTCCCCGGGGCGGAGCGGCCCGCTCCCGGCGCACGACGACCCGATCTCACCGGTCATTACCGCGTCACGCTCCCAGCAGGGAGCGGCCGCGAAGCGGCGCTGGCGGCCTTCGCCGCTGACCCGACGGTGCAGCGCGTCGAGCGCATCGGCATGCACGCAGTGCACGCCGAGCCCAACGATCCCTACTTCAGGGATTCACCGAACCCCAACTTCAACTTCGATCAGTGGCACTACTGGGACACCCATAGCGTGCACGTGGACCAGGCGTGGGATACGCAGACTGGAAGTTCCGGCGTCGTCGTCGCCATCCTCGACACCGGGGTGCGCTACTTCCACGTGGATCTCGGCGGCAACAGCGCGCAGTGGGGGCCTTCGAACCCCTTCGCCGGCGGCAACATCTTCATCAACCCGGGGGAAACGCCGGGCAACGCCCTCGACGACGATCTCAACGGCTTCGTGGACGACACGATCGGCTGGGACTTCGTGGCCCAGGGCGGCGGCGGCGGTGTCACCTGCCTCGACGCGGATTGCAGTGGCGTCGACAACAGTCCCGACGACGGCGTCGGGCACGGCACGCACGTGGCCGGCACGGTGAGCGCCATCACCAACAACGGCTCCATCGTCTCCGGCATGGCCGGCGGCTGGAGCAACGGCGCCCCCAGCGGCGCTGGCACCGGGGTCAAGATCCTGCCGCTACGCATCGGCTACCTGGGGCGCATCGGAGGCCAGACGACGGGCATCGTGCGCATGGACTGGGCGGCGCAGGCCATGCAATACGTCGCCGCTCTCGTCGACCACGGTGTGCACGTGGTGGCGGTGAACTGCTCCTGGAGTTCCTCGGATACCGGTGGTCTGGGGGCGGCAGTGGACAATCTCATGGCCCACGATGTGATGGTCGTGCACTCGGCGGGGAACAGCAACAGCACCGTCGCCGATTTCCTCGGCGGCCGGACCGACGTGCTCAACGTCGCCGCCACCGACAAGCTGGGGAACGGCGCGAGCTTCACCAATAGCGGTTCCTGGGTGGACGTGGCGGCCCCGGGCGTCGAGATCCTCAGCACCTACCGCAATCCCAACGACCCGAATCCAGCGAACCACTACCTCGCCCTTTCCGACGGCACCTCCATGGCATCGCCGCACATCGTCGGCATCGCCGCCTTGCTCGAATCGTGCAATCCGGCGCTCACGGGGCCGCAGAAGTTCGCTCTCATCGTCAACAACACCGATCCGTACAACGACGTCCGGCTCCTGGGCTCGGGGATCGCCAACGCCGCCGAGGCGCTCGGCGCCGCCAGCTGCGCGGTAGCGTGCGATCTGGTGGCGAACTTCTCCGCCACACCCACGACGGGCTGCGCCTCGCTCTCGGTGGGGTTCACCGACCTCTCCACCGGGACCGGGATCGTAGGTTGGGCCTGGACCTTCGGGGATGGCGGTACTTCGACGCTGCAGAATCCAGCGCATCTCTACACCGCGGCGGGGACGTATGCGGTGCGGCTCATCGTCTCGAGCGCGAGCTGCAGCGACACGCTCCTCGTTCCCAATTTGGTGACCGTGCAACCGCCGGCACCGACGGCGGCGTTCTCTGCACTCCCGGCCACGGGCGAAGTGCCGCTGCTCGTTGCCTTCACCGACCAGTCGGCACCGACCCCGAGCGCTTGGAGCTGGAGCTTCGGCGATGGCGGCACCTCGACGCAGCAGAACCCGTCGCACACCTATCAGACGCCGGGGACGTACGACGTGACCCTGATCGTCTCGAACCCTTGCGGGGCCGACACGCTCACCCAGGCGGGGGCCATCGTCGCCTTGCCGAGCACGACCGCGGTGCCGTTCGAGGGCGGAATTGCGGGCACGACGTCGTGGGCTTGGCCGAATCCGCTCGGCCCGAGCACGCAGATCTTCTTCCGGCTGGAAAGGGAGGCGCCGGTCGACATCGTGATCTTCGATGTGGGCGGCCGTCCGGTGCGCCGGCTCACCTCGCGCTCCTTCGGGCCGGGAGTGCACGGACTCCCCTTCGACGGCAGCGACGACCGCGGCCACCGCCTCGCTTCAGGCCTCTACGTCTACCGCTTCAGCGCCGCTGGCCGCGTCGAGACGCGGAAGCTCGTGGTCTCGCGCTGACAGAGCGCGCCGCACCCTGCGCTCCTCGCCGACTTGGTCTCGTGGAAGCGCTGACCCACCATGTCTCGCGCTGCCTCGAACTTCCTCGAAGGACCCGAGCGCACGCCGGCTCTCGAGGCACGACCGTTGCGTGCTCCGTGGGGATCGACTGGACGAGTGGTGCCTGGAGCATTCCCTGGCAAGCGCCGGAGGATGCCGCATGGCGTCACGACGGAGGCCAGCCATGGGCGCATCGAAGCGGGTTTGGGTCATCGACGGGGAAAAACCGGCGTCCGGGTCCGCCACCATGGCGCAGCCCGGTTCGCGCCGGGAGTCGGATGGCGGCGGCCTCTGGCACGCGGTCCCCGAGCGCACGAGCAGTCTGTTCCTCAGCTGCTACCTCTTGGGCCCGATGGCGTTGCTCTGGCTCCGGCCCGACCGTAGCCGTTTCGTCTGGGCCGCCCTGGGCCTCGCCGCCTCGACATTCTGGTCCGCAACCCTATGGCGCTGGGACGACATCGCGCGCTGGCTCGCAGCGGGTCGCATTCCTTTCGGCCCGTGGCTCCTGGGCACGCTGGTGCTGAGCGGGCTCGGCATCGTGGCCTGGATCCGCGCCATCGTTCTCACCGGCATGGATGCGCGCTTCGAGCCGCAAGGATTGCCGCGCTGGCTGCGCGGGCCGGTCGGGGCCTGCGCCCTCAGTCTGCTCGTCCCCGGTGCCGGACTCCTGGCGACGGGTGCGTTGGGGCGCGCGGCGCTGGCGGCTTGGAACGCGTCGGTCGCCACGCTCGCCGGGGTGCTGCTCTGGAAGGCACCATGGTTGTGGCGCACCAATGGGGTCACTCATTACTGGCCCCTGTCCCCGTCCCTGCTCGAGGGCGTGTTCCTGGTCACTGCCGCTCTCGGGTTCGTCGCCTCCCTCGGCTGGACCGCTTCCATCCTCGACAGCGTCCGCTGTGGGCTGCAGAGCACCCGTCCGGCGAGCCTGGAGCGGCTCGATCGCTTGACCCTCGCTCTCCTCCTCCTCGTGGTCGTCGCCTGCGCCACTTCCGAACCCCGGTTGCTGGCTCGGGATACCAACGAAATGGCAGGATCTCTGGAACACCAGGGCATGCAGTACGTTCCCCTCGCGCTCGCCCGCCTGGCGCAGCATCTCGACCCGTCGCGACCAGCCTATGCCCTGCATGTGGCGGCGCTCCTCGATGCGCGCGGAAATGGCGATGCTGCCGCGCTCGTCCGCGCCGAGCTCAATGCGAATTGGCAGGAGTACACGCGCCTCGCGGCGGCGACCGCCGAGGCCCCTGCCGTACCCCTGGACGAGAACGGCGCCCTGCCCGCACTGTCCCCGACGACGGCCCCCGCACCGGGTGCGCCGGCTGCCGCCGCCGACTCCCTGCCTCTCACCCCCGGGCACTGAGTCCCGCTTTCTTCCCTCCATTTTTCTTCCCTCCCTTCGAGACGCTGCACGGCGGGATGTCCTAGAATCCCCGCGCCGCTGGGTGCCGGCTGGAGTGGAGGTTCTTGGATGCATTCCGGAATGGTGCGCTGTCTCGCGACCCTCGTCGTCTTTGGTTTCTGCTTCGGCGGGACGCCGGTGCAGTCGAAACCTCCGAGCAAAGCGCCGGCGTCCAACCAGCCGCCGTCCGATTCGACGGCCGCCGGAGTGCGCCGTGACACGGGGCTCACCGGGATCCTGAGCGAGGAAGAGTTCAAGGCGCTGCACGAGAAACCGAGCGACAAAGCACCGCCGGCCCGCGGGGTCATGGTGGAGGTCGCCGGGGCCCGCGCCTATCTGAGCTTGCCGGAGAAGGGGGAGCCGCCTTTTCCGGGAGTGGTGGTCATCCACGAGTGGTGGGGCCTCAACGACAACATCAAACACTGGTCCGACCGGCTGGCGGCGGACGGTTACGCCGCGCTGGCCGTGGATCTCTACGGCGGCAAGGTGGCGACGAACGCGGATTCGGCGATGGCCTACATGAAGGGCGTGGACCCGGAGCGGGCGCTGCGGATCCTGCAGGCCGCGCACGCCTTCCTCGCCAGCGATTCCCGCATCCGTGCCACGCGCCGTGGCTGCATCGGCTGGTGCTTCGGCGGCGGCTGGTCCTTGCAGCAGGCCTTGCACACCGCGGACTTGGATGCCGCCGTCGTCTACTACGGATTCCTGGTCACGGACGTCGACAAGCTGCGGGAGATCCAGTGCCCGCTCCTCGGCATCTTCGGGAACAAGGATCGCAGCATCCCTCCCTCCGCGGTGGACGAGTTCGATGCGGCGCTGGCCAAGGCAGGTGTGGAGCACCAGATCCTGCGTTACGACGCCGACCACGCTTTCGCCAATCCGTCCAACCCGATTTACGACCAGAAGGCCGCGGTGGAGGCGTGGCTGGAGGTGCGGGCCTTTCTCGCCGGGAATCTGAAAACGCCGCATTGACGGGATCCCGGCGCCTCCGCCGCCGTGGTACGAGACATCACCCGAAAGCAGGAAGGACGTCGATGGCTGCGTACGTCATCGTGGACATCCGGATCGAAGACCCGGTGGGCTACGAGGATTACAAGAAGATGGCCTCCCAGAGCATCGCGGCGCATGGCGGGAGCTACCTGGTCCGAGGCGGGGCGGTGGAGAGCTTGGAAGGTGGCTGGCTCCCGAGCCGTTTGGTGCTGTTGCAGTTTCCCACGGCGAAACAAGCCAAGGAATGGTGGAGCTCGGCGGATTACGCTCTCGCGAAGAAGCTGCGTCGCGAGACGGCGACAGCGAAGATGATCCTCGTCGAGGGTGTCTGAAGCCGCGAGAGAGCAGTGCCCGATGCGCATCCTGGTGGTCGGAGCCTCGGGCGGCACGGGCCGCGAGATCGTCCGTCAAGGCCTGGAGCGCGGCCACGAGGTCACCGCCTTCGTGCGCAAGCCGGCGCGCCTGCCCCTCGTGCACGAACGCCTCCGTCTCGCCCAAGGCAACGTGCTCGATGCAGCGAGCGTGATGGAGGCCGTGCGCGGGCAGGACGCGGTGCTGAGCGCGCTCGGGCACAAGCTCTGGCTCGTACCCAACAGCATTCTCTCCGAAGGCACCAGCAACCTCGTGCGGGCGATGCAGACGCACGGCGTGCGCCGGCTGGTGTGCGAAACCTCCCTTGGTGTCGGCGATAGCTTCGGCAGGATGGGAGCTTACTACACACTCTTCGTCATCCCCTTCATCCTCCCGTTCTACTTCTGGGACAAACGCCGGCAAGAAGGCGTCGTGCGCCAGAGCGCCCTCGACTGGGTGCTCGTGCGACCCGGGGCCTTGACCAACGGCAAGCGGCGGGGCCGCGTGCGACACGGGCCGCAGGTGGGAAACTGGCTCTGGACGGTGCGGATCTCCCGGGCCGACGTGGCGGCCTTCATGCTCGATCAGCTCACCGACGATGCCTATCTCGAGCGGGCCGTGAGCGTTGCCGGGTGAGGCACGGTCCCGGAGCAACGCTGGCGTGGGATGTCGGCGCCGCTCGGCACGCGAGCCATGAAAAAGGGCCGCGGTTTCCCGCGGCCCTCGTGTCCACAGTCCCTTGCCTGCCGTCGATCGGCTTCAGGATCAGCGGCCGAGCTGGACGCAGCGACCCAGGTAGAACTCGCTGCTCAGCGGGGCGCCGCTCGGCGTGGTGAACTGGAAGGAGATCCTCGGGTTGCCACCGACGCCACCCTGTGAGGGCTGCTTGGGGATGGTAATCGTCTCGCCGGCCGGGATGATCACGATGTCCACCGTCACCGGCGCGTCCAAGGAGTGCGTACCCTTGTCGTTGTTCTGGAAGATCAGCCGGGCGCTCACGCCGCCCAGACGGAGCTCGCCGTCCAACGAGATGAAAGGGCCGCCGCTGTTGTCGCAGTCGCCGCCGGCGATGTGCACGAGGGCGTTGGCCAGCAGGCCGAAGTTGAAGTCCTGGGCGTTCAGGCCCTGGACGCACCGGCCCAGCAGCACCTTGCTCGAACAAGCGCGGCCCGCACCATCGATCAGCTGGAGATAAATCCAGGGGTTGCCGCCGACGCCACCGCGGGACGGCTGCTTGGCGAAACGAATGGATTCCCCCTCATCGAGGATGACCACGTCCACCACGGCCTCCACGCTGGTCTCGTGGGTTCCCTTCTCGTTGTTGCGGAAGATCAGGCGGCCGTTGAGGCCGCCGAGCTTCAGCTCACCTTCCAGTGTGATGTACGGTCCGGGGTTGTTTTCGCAACCCTCCGCCGTCGCGGTGACATGGGCGCTCGCCGGCAGCTTGAGGGAAGCGCGCACGTCCGAGCCGGCCTGGGCAGATGCCGCCCAGACCAAGCAGAAGCCTGTGGCCAAAGCCAATGATCGACGTCTTGTCACTTTGTCTCTCCTAGAACGAACAGGCGTGGCATCCGAATGGTTCGGCCACGCTTCCTCGGCCCTTCCCTGGGACTTGGAAGCCTCAACGGTGGAGGCGAACATTGGCTGCAGTGTTGTTCCGATTATGAGGTCTCTCCCCGGACGGTGTCAAAGAGGCGGGCCTTTGCGTGTCTTTGTGTCGCGGATGGCGAGGTTTCTTCACGAAGCCTTTGCAAGGCGACGACAAGAACCCGTCGCTTGCGGGTCCTCTGCCCCGATCCGGGTTTACGTTGAAGCTCAGCGTTGCAGGACGATCTTGTGCCGCTGCACGCTTTCTCCGAGGAGCAGGCGCAAGAAGTAGATGCCGGAAGGCAGTGCGGCTCCCTGTTGATTGGCGCCATCCCAATCCACCTGCTGACGTCCGGCCGGCTTCGGCCCGGCGACGAGGAGTCGCACGAGGTGGCCTCGAGCATCGTAGATCGCTGCCTCGACCCACCCTCCCTGGGGCAGGCTGTACTCGATCCAGGTGTTGCCACGGCAGGGATTCGGGAAGATGCGGGTGGGATCCATGCCCGGCGACGCCATCTCGGGAGGACCCGGTTTTTGCGCTTCCGGCTCGGGACCGAAGCCGAGGTCGACGGGAGCGATCTCCAGGACGACGGTGCCCGTGGCCAGGCCGCCGCGGCCGTCGGCGGCGCAATAGGTGAAGGAGTCGGGACCAAAGTAGCCAGGGTCGGGGGCGTAGGTGAAGGAGCCGTCGGCGCTCACCCGCAGGGCGCCGTGGGTCGGGGAACGGCTCGAGACCAGAACGAGCTCATCACCGTCGCCGTCCCGGTCGTTTTCCAGCAGGCCTGGGGCCGGGCATTCCAAGCTCCCGCCGGCCTCGAGAGTGTAGGTATCGTCCGCAACGACGGGGGCAGCGTTCCCTGCTTCACTGCAGATGCGTGTGGTGATCAGGAGTTGTGGGGGGTTGCGGCTCTCGCGCGCTCCGTAGGTCACCAGGTTCGGCCCACCGTGGAGGAGCTCGAAGCCGTAGACACCGTCGCGTTGGATGACATCGGTCAAATCGATCTCGACCCAGCTGCCCGCGGTCACGGCTCCGAGGAAGCCGAGGGGTACGGCGTCGGGCACGGGGGCGTTGTTCCACGACAATCCGGCCTGCGTCCAGGGTTCTCCGGTGCCGCGATACTCGCTCGCCACACGCTGCAGGGTGCCGCCCTCGGGGCCACCATCCAGGCAGTGGAGACGGAGGCGCGCCCGATCCACCACGAGCCCGAGGCCATGGACGGAGAACTTGAGCAAGCTGCGCTGCTCGGTGGCGCCGCGGCGCACTTGCAAGTCCGTCGCGTCGCCATGGGTGAGGTTCGCTCGGGAGGAGGCGATGGTAGCGTCATCGCACGGGTGGATGGAGAAGGTGACCGCCGGCGGCAGCTGTGTCGTGACCGTGACCACGGCAAGGGCCAGGGCAGAGCCGTCACTCACCGCGTAGGTGAAGCGATCGGTGCCGGTGAACCCAGGCTCGGGAGTGTAGGTGAAGGAGCCGTCGGCGCCGACCTCGACGCTGCCTCGCTCAGCCGGTTCCTCCAGCATCACGCTGAGCGCGTCGCCGTCCGCGTCGCTGTCGTTGTCGAGCAGCCCGGGAGCTGGGACGTCGAGACTCTGCTGCGCCAGCACCACATAGGTATCGGGGACGGCTGCAGGGGGGTGCGCCGGCGGCGCAGTCTCTGACGTCGTGCTCTCCGCCTCGGCGCTGCTCCAGCTCGCCATCTCGCCTTGGTTCCAATTCTCTTCGCCCGGCGGGGCCGATGGATGGTCGCTCCCGGTGTGGCTGCGGGCCGGAGGAGCGCGCAGCGAATCGCTGGCCGGCGCACCGGCTGCGGCGAGGAGGAGGACGGTGCGCCAGAACTCTACCCAAGGATCGCAGGCAGATTGCACCGACGGCAGGGGATCGGCGCTGGCGTGTGGTCCTGCCCCGAGGCAGCACAGGCCGAGCGATCCGACCGCCATGGCCCGGCGCGCGAACGTCCGCCCGCTCACTCCTTGGGAGGTGCGGGCAACGGAACGGACACGCATGGTCGTGCCAATCTGCGGCACCGGCAGAGGTGGGCGCCGCGCCACTCGCGGGGAGCGGTGTGCTGCAACCGGTGATGACTTGGGGCTGGGTAGAAAGATCGTACGCCATGGGCGACGGAGCGAACAACAAGGCGAAGCCGGAGCCACTTCGATCCGGGTGGCGCGCCACGTGGGTGGGGTTTCGAGCCCACGGGGCCCGATAATTGGGAGGAATCACACGCAGGCGGCCCGGACCTGCTTTGGTGCGAGCCGCCTGCGGAAGGGAGCTGCCGTTCCCTTCAACCCGAGTGCGTCCAGTCGGTCCACCCGATGTTCTTCCCGTACCGGGCAGGATTGACGGTGGGAAAATCGGTGCCGTAGGCATGATTGACGAGCCAGACGTTCCACTCGTCGTCACCGCTCGCCCACCAGCCGCCGTAGCGTGCGTTCAGGTCGTAGAGGAAGTGCACGGCGCGGAGGAGCGCTTTGTCCTGCCAGTTCCAGGCGTCGTAGCCGGCGCGGTGGAGGATCTCCGCCATCACCGTGGCGCCTTGCAGCGCCTCCCAGCAATAGTCCGTGGGGCACGGAGGGAACTGGAAGGCGCAGCCGCGGCGCATGTCGTCGGGAAGGACGCCACCGATGGACTCCCCGGCCTTGGTGGCCCCGGCGGGGTTGATGCCCACCGGGTGCGCCGCATCGGCCTGCCAGGACAAGTCCCCGTAGTTGAAACCGGCGTAGGTGCTGCGGTCACCGAGCCAGCCCTGGAAGACGCGGGCGCAGCGGTCCAGCTCGTCCTTGTCGGCGAGAAACACCGCCACCGCGGCGCGGCTCGCACCGGCATGGGTGCCCCAGTTGTTGGGGCGATTCTCGTGCGTCGATACGAGGCTGCCGCCCTCGACGAGGGATTCGGTGAGGCAACGGCGCAGCCAGAGGCGGAAGGCATAATCTTCCGCGGGCTCGAGGCCCACGAGATCGGCAGCGATGACGTAGGCCAGGAGCTCGCGTCCGAGGGCGAGGGTCCGCCCCCCGATTTCGGTATCGATGGCGGCCATGCACTGGGCGCGCACTTCGGTGCGGTACTTCTCTTCCTGGGTGCGCGCGTACACCAGCGCTTTGGCCAGGACCAGGACGTTGTTGTCCTGGTCCTGGTTGCTGACCTGCGGCGTGCCGGCGGGCTGGTCTGCCTGCGACTTCAACCTTTGCCAGGCCTTTCCCTGCATGGGCAGCAGGGCGATCTCTTCCTTGGAGATCCAGATGCCGTTGCCGAGGGGAGGCGGCGGCGTGTAGCCCGGCGGCGGTTGCACCGGCGGAGGCGGAGGTGACGGGGATGCGTCGGGTGGTGCTGCTGGTGATCCTTCCCCACCCACTACGTTCAGCTCACAACCACACAGGATCACGGCAAGCACGAGCACGACCCGATGCATGCGCATCCCCGGCCTCCACACCCCGTTCCCGCGTAGCCCCGCGAGAACTCCCAACCCCAACTCGCTCGCATCGTCGATGCTCGGCAAGCATCATCCGCACCACGCGGCAGCGCGCGCACCATGGGGAGCGACGGGTCTTCATGGCGCGCCGTGGGAAGCACACGATCGCCCGAGGTCGAGCCCGGTCGTTCGCAGAGTGGGGCTCTCAACGCCAGGGGGATTGCGAAATGCGTCGCCGTCGCAGGGAATCGTGGAGAACCGCGTGCGGGCTACGACCCAAGGCCGCGATGTTTCACAACAGTGGAGCCAAAGCGTCGTAGAGGGCGGGGATCGACACCGGGTAGGGATGCTCCAGGGCGAAGGCCTCTTTGCCGGCGAGGAGGCGCAGCAAGCGCTCGCGCTCCACCGCCTCGATGCCGTCGACGCAAGGGTTCCGCGCTTCCGGGAAGGCGAAGCGGAAGGTGTGATACATGGCCATGAAGGGCAGACGCTCGTACTGGAGGGAGAAGAGCATGCGGGCGGCGATCTCGGCCGGATCGATCCGCCGCACCGTGATCTCCGGATGCTCGTGGCTGCCGACGAAGACGATCTTGTCCAGCGATCCCGAGAAATCCAGGCGCTCCCCGAAGAGGCGGCGCGGATGCACGTCGGCGCCCGCTTGTTTCTCCAGCAGCGGCCGCACGCGGCGGAGGAAACGGAGCGGCGGCAGATGCCGGCCGGGGCTGCGGGACAGCCAATCTTCGACGGCGAGCAGGTGGCGCAAGGCCCACAGCCGAGCCCGGTCGGCGGCCGGAACGGCGGCGTGCAACTCCGGCAGCGAGCGCAGGTGCCAGTCCCAGACGCGGATCGGCTCGGGGATGCCATGCATGCGCTCCCCGCTCGCTTCGATGTACACCCATTCGTCGCCGATGTAGCGCGCGCCGCGGGCCATGAAAGCCAGCAGCGTTTCCGTCTTCCCGCCCTTGGACCAACCGGTGGCGAGGATGCCGGCGCCGCCGCTGTGAAATGCCGCGGCGTGCAACGGTAGGGCGCCGCGGGCGAGGGCGGTGAGGTTGATGATGGGTATGAGGAGCGGCACCGACACCAGGCCATGCTCGCAGAGGATCTCGCAGGTCGAGCCGACAGAGGCCATGGGGATCTGCACGCGGGCGCGGCTCTTGTGCTTGCCCCGCAGCACCAGGAAGGC